>JAUWKH010000182.1 GCA_030614305.1 Bacteroidota bacterium | reverse complement strand
TTTCAGATAAATCTTCCTTTGTGTCTTTTAAAACCTGAACTTTTTCCTTAACCATGTTTTTACAAATTAAGATAACATAAATAAGTTGTTAAAATTACAATAAATTTCTTAAAAAAAATTATTTTTAACAAAAACGTTAAATTTTTTATAATTTTACTTTTATCTTTTGTCTTTTATCTTTTTTCTTTTATCTTTTCACCTATGCTTGATTTCAATAAATTCATAACAGCTTTAAAAAAAACAAAAGAGGAAATCGGTATTGATATTTCAAAAATCAATATTATCGGTAATATTTCAGAATTATTTATACCTCCAAGCCTTTTTTTAGTACTTCCCGTATTAGGATATACAAAAAAAATTCCTCATTTTGTTGCAGATAAAAAAGAAGTTGAGAAAATTTTTCAAATCAATTTATCCGATCTTCTTGATAAAAATATAATCTGCAAAAAGCAAGTTATAAACAGTGAAAATATTAAGCTTAACGTTCCTTGCTTTTTTATTGAAGATTCAATAATCTGGGGTGCAACAGCAATGATAATCAGTGAATTGATTCAGGTTATCAGGGAAGCGATTGAATAATAAGGTTAAGATTGAGGTTTTATAATAATCAAAATCAATAAAATAGTTTTTTAGAAATTATTAAAATGGAAAATTTACGAATATTTACTTCAAAATTTTAATTTCATGAGTAATTTCAGCACTTTTCCTTAAAAGTTCGCTTACACCGCAATATTTATCCTGTGATAGATTAATTGCTTTTTTTATTTTATCAAAAGGCAAATAATCACCTTTAAAAGTATATGTAATATGGATTTTATAATAATACTTCGGATGTTCCTCTGTTAATTCGCCATCAACCGAAACATTAAAATAATCGGGTTTTACACGCATTTTCCCTAATATTGAAATAACATCCATTCCTGTACAACCGCCCAAAGAAGCAAGTGTTAAAGGTTTGGGACGCGGACCTGTGTTTTTACCACCAACTTTTTCTTCGGCATCTATTCTTATTTTAAAATCATTAACATCGGCTTCAAATGCCATTTCACCAAGCCATGTGCAATCAACTTTATTTTTCATTATAGAACTATTTTTTTGCAAAAATATTTAAAATCCTAATTAAAGTAAAACTCTCCCGGAATAATTCCAACCTTAAACGAATCAACAGCAGTACCGGTAACTGGATTATATCTAAAAAACCATCCGTCCTGAACAAAATCAAGTGGGTCGGTAGCGTAAATATACTCCGTTGAATTATCAAATCCCAAACCATAAAAACCGGCAGGACGATCAATCAATAATGTTAAATTTAATTCTGTTGAATTAATATCAAAGCTATAAACTCCACCGGGATATTTATAATACAAAATATTCTTGTCCTTATTTATTATCAGTTTTTCGGGATGTTCTGATGTTGTGGGGAAAGCAAAATCCTCTTCTATTGAATAATCATCAGGGTTAATACAAATAAGATGACCTTCGGTATCATCCGGCTGTGGCCAACCGTTCCATCCATTACCTGAGCATATAACCCAAACTTTGCCATTCATATCAAGCCGGATACCTGTAGGTTTTTTCTCAACATTAATTGTTGTTATTACATTATCCGATTGAGCATCAATAACAGTAATTGTGCTATCAATGCCAAATCCGCCCTGATTTAATACAAAAACTTTGTTTCCAGCCAAAAGCATTTTTTCAGGACCTGTTCCTGCAGGAATTGTTTTAGTAACAGTATTTGAATTCAAATCAATAACTTCAACAACATTATTCCAACTTGTAACATAAGCTTTGGTATTGTTAATACCTAAAAAATATCTCGGCAAAACTATACCTTCAATAGTAGCTGTTGAAACAAAATCTTTTTCATCAACAACTTCAATTTTATTTGCATTATTTACAACAATATACGCCTTTTCATTAAATACTTCAATTGACTGAACAATGTTTCCCAAAACTTCATCATTCACTTGTTCAAAAACATTATTCAAAACTTTTAAACTATCCCTGTAAAAAATACTTACAGTACCTGTCCCGGTCTGAAACGGTCCTTCATTTGTAATAAATACCCTGTTGTCGGATATTTGCGGAATTGGCACCGGTTCATCCTCATCTTTTTTACAAGCGGTAATTGTAGTAATTAAAATACTACTGATAATTAATAACTGTGTAATTTTCATTTTTTTCATAATAATTAATTTTAAGGTTAAACAATATATTTATTGACCTGCCGGGCATTGGCATATATTTAATTGCCTGATAACTTACATTCCAAAGATTATCAATGTTAACCTGAAGATTTAAAGCACAACTTTTAAATTGAAATTCCTTTGATATGCTAAAATTTCCTAATGAATAAGCAGGTACAAAGTCTTTATTATCCCTGCTTGTATAACTTTTTCCTGTATAATTTTGATTATATGAAAGATTAAAAGTTCTGTAATCAAAACTTATTTGCACAAAGAAATTATTCAACGGGGTGTATATCAATTGTTTTTTATAGGTGTTATCATTGCCTGATAATTTTTTTTGATTAGTTGATTTTGAATATGTGTAGCCCTCCGAAAGACTTATTCCAAGATTATTGAAATTTAATTTAGTTTTTCCGGAAAATTCAAATCCCCTTGCCCATACTTTCTGAATATTATCAGGCGTCCAGAAATTATAAACACTATCGGGATGCCAGATAATCCAGTTGTCAACCGATGAACTGTAAGCTGTTAACACAAATTCGGAATAATGTAATTTATTACTTTTATTTTTGATTTTAAAAATAATGCTTGCTTCCTCGTTCCAGCTTATTTCGGGTTTAAGGTTTTCATTACCGCCGGGTTGCCAGTAACGATCATTAAGAGTTGGTGCTCTGAAATTTCTTGAAATATTTATTTTTCCATAAATGATTTTCCAGATTTTTCCTTCAAATCCCAATGAAGGATTAAGCTGTGCAGCATATCCCTGAATAAACTCCTGCCTGATATTCAGGTTTGACAACCAGTTTATTTTTGGTATCTTTTGCTGAAAAGAAAGAAAAACCGCAAACAGGTTCTGTTGTTTAATTCCATTATAATATTGTACATCAGCATTATTAAATGTAAAATTTGCTCCTATGTTGACAACAGAGTTTTTCCAAAAACTTTTCTTTAGCTCAAATTCAGAGATTAATTTGTTTGTTTTAATTACTGAATTAATTTCATAAACACTATCTACATAATTCAGGTAATCAAAAAAATAAGCTGCTTTTGCAGTTAACAAACCATTATTAATATTTTTCAACCAATAAACCGAAGAGCGAACCGATTTATCAATCTGATAAGCCGAAGAGTTTGCAGTGGTCAGGGTTGGAGGTATTTCCCTGTTGGCATATTGAAACCATATACTTGCTTTCAAATATTGTTTGTTTGAAAATTGCCTGCTTAATTCCTGTATAATTCCAAAATTTGTTAATGCAGCATTTTTCCGGTGTTCAGTTTTTTCATCATCTTTAAATGGAAAATCATTTTTTTGTTTATTAAAAATAACTCCTGTTGACGAATTCCAATTTTCATTTGAGAGGGTTGCCTTTAACTGTGCAGAATATTTTTGGAAGCTTCCATACGAAACTCCGGCATCAATTCCGGTATATTTACTGAAAACCGGCAGATTATTCAAATGAATGCTTCCCCCGATATTTCCACTTCCGTATAATGAGCTTGTTCCACCGTTTTGGATTCTAATTGATTCAAAGAAAAATACAGGAATTAATGAAAGGTCAACAATTGCAATATTAGGCGGGTCAATAGCAAAACCGTTCCAGAAAAAACCTGTCTGACTTGCTGATGTTCCCCTGAATGAAATAGTAGCCAGACTGCCTTGTCCGTAAGATTTAATATACAGCGGAGTTTGTTCTGTTAGAAGCTTGCTCAACGATGATGTTCTGTGCCTTTCTATTACAACAGAATCTATGTTGGTTATATTCAATCCTATTGAAAAATCATTTAATCTGCCGGCACTGATATTTACTTCTGATAACTGATAAACCGTATCAATTTGATTACTTTGAGAATGTAATTGTATTGAAAACAATACCACAAATAATAATAATATGAAACGTATTAACATTGTATATAATTCTTAGTTAGTCTATCCATAAAGTCAAACAATTTTAAATTAAAGCCACATTCGTTTAGAATTTATTAACAATTGCGCACTTCGACTTAGCTCAGTATGAAAACTTTAAGTGGTCACCCTGAGCGAAGACGAAGGATGTAACCTGTATTCAAAACCTTAGGAAATAAACCGGAATAAATTTATGTTCTGAAAAATTTACTCATTGCCTTTTAACCCGAAAGCTTTGAAATTTTAATAAAAAATGGCAGGTCTTCTGACTTACTCCCCTTTTGAATGCCTTCCCATCCAACAATTAACAGACAGTGACAAGAGAACTTCAAAAAGTTGAAAAGAGCTTACAGCAGCGGGAACTGTTCAGGACTTTCACCTGATTCCCTATTATGTT
>JAUWKH010000130.1 GCA_030614305.1 Bacteroidota bacterium | reverse complement strand
ATTTCAAGAGAGTTTAAGCATAACGGATTTGATGTTGTTGATTTCAGGGATAAGGCGGATATTTATGTGATAAATTCCTGCACGGTTACTGCAAATGCTGAAAAGAAATGTAAGGCTGCTATCAGACAATCAAAAAGAAGAAATCCGGAAGCAAAAATTGCTGTAATCGGTTGCCTCTCACAGCTAATTCCTAATGAATTAAAAGAAATTCATAAAGTGGATTTTGTGCTTGGAAGTAATGAAAAATTTAGTCTGCCTGATTACATAAAAAATATTAAAAATTCTGATAGAACAGCTCAGAAATATGTTTTTACTAAAAAAATCAGTGAAATCACCGGGTTTGTTCCCTCCTACTCTTCAGGTTACAGAACACGTTCGTTTTTAAAGATTCAGGATGGCTGCGATTATTATTGCTCATATTGCATAATTCCTTATGCAAGAGGGCACAGCCGAAGCGATACAATTGCTAATTCAACAAAGCTTGCGAAAGAAATTGCAAAAAAAGGGATTAAAGAAATTGTATTAACAGGCGTTAATATCGGGGATTTTGGGAAAAATAATAAAGAAAGTTTTTATGAACTTATCTGTGAACTTGACAAAATTGAAGGTATTGAGAGATACAGGATTTCATCAATTGAGCCCGATTTACTTTATGACGAAATTATTGATTTTGTTGCCGGTTCTGAAAAATTCCTTCCGCATTTTCATATACCGTTGCAATCAGGTTCAAACAAAATTTTAAACCTGATGCACAGAAAATACAACAGGGAATTATTCACAGACAGAGTTAACAAAATTAAACTATTAATGCCTCATTCTTGTATAGCAGCCGATGTAATTGTTGGCTTTCCAGGAGAATCCGATAATGATTTTATTGATACATATAATTTTATTGAATCTATTGATATAACTTATGCCCATGTGTTTTCATATTCGGAACGACCAGGTACACTCGCTCAAAAACTGCCTGATAAAATTCCGAATAAAATAATTAAAAGAAGAAGTCGTGAATTGCAAAATTTATCGGCAAAAAAGAAAAAATATTTTTACCAACAAAATATAAATCGTAGTTTTAAAGTTTTATTTGAATCGGATATGAATGATGGGTTTATGCACGGATTTACAGAAAATTATATTAAAGTTAAAACAAAATATAATCCCAAATTAATCAATAAGATAATACCGGTTGAATTAAAGAATTTGGATGAGGATAGTGTGTTTGTTTTTGATGTCTAATATGGAAATGTCTAATAGGTTAAATTAAAGATAGGTAGTGAGGAATGGTGGAATAGTGGAGTAATGGAGTATGGAGTAATGGAGTATGGAGTAATGGAGTATGGAGTAATGGAGTAATGGAGTAATGAGTCCATTACGAAAATCATTTAACCTGAATTTACCAAATAAATAATAACAAAATTTATCTTAAAATTATGTATCCCAAATTAAGTGATATTATAAACGACATTTTCGGTACGAATATTAATCTTCCGATTCAGAGTTATGGTTTTTTTGTTGCCCTTGCATTTATAATTGCAGGAACAACATTATTTCTTGAACTGAAAAGAAAAGAAAAAGAAGGTCTGTTAAAACCTCAGAAAAAGAAAATTTTAAAAGGCAAACCTGCAAGTACACAGGAAATTGTTATTTCTATGATTATTGGATTTATTTTAGGATTCAAAATTGTTGAGATATTTTTTAATTACAGTTTTTTTGCTGATAATCCCCAGGAATTTTTATTTTCCTATGAAGGTAACTTTTGGGGAGGACTGATTTTTGGAATAGCTTCGGGATATTATATATATAGAATAAAACAAAAAACAAAATTAGATAAGCCCGAGTGGATTGAAGAAACCCTACATCCATACCAGCTAACAGGCATGATAATTTTAGTTGCTGCAATATCCGGAATTATCGGTGCTAAAATTTTTCACCAGTTAGAAAATTTTGACGATTTTTTATCCGACCCTGTTGGTTCAATATTTTCATTTAGCGGATTAACTTTTTACGGCGGACTGATTGTTGCAACTTTTGTTGTAATTTATTATGCAAAAAGGAATAATATTTCATGGGTTTATTTAGCCGATGCCATTGCACCTGCCTTGATGATTGCTTATGCAATAGGCCGGATCGGTTGTCAGGTTTCAGGCGATGGCGATTGGGGAATCGTTAACTTAGCCACAAAACCCGAATGGCTTAGCTTTCTTCCCGACTGTCTGTGGGCTTATGATTATCCGCATAATATTTTAAATCAGGGGATACCGATTGAAGGATGTCTTGGTGATCATTGTTTTAAACTGGCTCAGCCTGTTTTTCCCACTCCTGTATATGAAACCACAATATGTTGTATTTTATTCCTGATTCTTTGGTTTATCAGGAAAAAATTAAAAGTACCTGGTATGCTTTTTTCAATTTACCTTATTTTAAATGGTATTGAACGTTTTTTTATTGAAAAAATCAGAGTTAATGAAACTTATTATATCTTTGGAAAAGAAATAACACAGGCTGAAATTATATCTGTTGTATTTATTATAGCGGGGATACTTGGAATATGGTATTTCGTAAAAAGATATAAAAAAAGCAAAAATGTAACCAATCAGTTCAATAAACGTTAATGTTTAAATGGAAATATGCCGAAAGCAATATCATAACACAAGATAAAAGATAAAAGATAAAAGTAAATAGTCTTTAAATGAACTTAGAATTAATCACAATACAGGTTTGTAATTTATGCCGTTCAGTTGGAAGCTTTATAAAAAATGAATTACGAAATATCAAATCTTCGGATATTGAAGAAAAAAGTGCACATAATTTCGTGACTTATGTCGATAAAACCGCTGAAGAAAGATTAATGGGCGAATTATTAAAAATATTACCCGAGGCCGGATTTATTGCCGAAGAAAATCAAAAAACAAAAAAAGGAGAAAGGTACAACTGGATAATTGACCCTTTAGATGGCACTACAAATTTCATTCACTCTATTCCTCTGTTTTCAATAAGTATTGCCTTAATGGAAGGTAATGAAATAATCTCAGGTGTGATTTATGAGATTAATTTACAGGAATGTTTTTATGCATGGAAAAACAGTCAGGCATTTTTAAACCGAACGACAATAAAAGTTTCTGAAACCGCAAATCTTAATAATTCTTTATTGGCAACAGGTTTTCCGTATTATGATTACAGCAAGCTTGATCAATATCTTGAATTATTTAAATATTTTATGGAAAACACCAGGGGTATCAGGCGTTTAGGTTCAGCATCAGTTGATCTGGCTTATGTTGCCTGTGGCAGGTTTGACGGCTTTTATGAGTATGGACTTAGCCCGTGGGACGTTGCTGCAGGAGCTTTGATAGTGCAACAGGCAGGTGGAAAAGTATGTGATTTTTCAGGTAATAAAAATTATATATTCGGAAAAGAGATAATTACATCTAATCAAAATATTTTTAGTGAATTTTTAAATGTGATTAAGAATTATTTTTGATAAAATGCTAAAAATGTCTATTATTGCCAATTAATTTTTCTGATCATTTATATATTAATATTTACATGGGTATTTTTACTAATTTTAAGGGGAAATTTAAATTTTCAGGAGTATCTGTAAAAGACAGTCCTTCAAGAAGCTTAACCAAAGCATTAAGTTATAGAATATTAGCTACCTTTACTACTTTTGTTATCAGTTATATTGTTTTTAGAAGATATACTGAAAAAACCGTTGAAGACAGTTTTGGAATCGCTACACTTATTGCAAGTGTTGAATTTGTTGCAAAAATAATATTTTATTATTTACATGAACGTTTATGGACAAATATTAAATGGGGAAAATACTGGCAACGAACCTACTGGAAAAGAAAAGCATGGAGAAAATTATACAGAAAACTGCATAAAGACCATAATCAATCATGACACATTTTAATTTATGTAAAGTTAAACAAAGTTGTAAGATATTATTTACGTTCATTTTTTATTTTAGTATAATTACTGTTTTTGGATTTCCGGATGGTTCTGACAGTTCTTCATTAGATAACAAAAAAACATTTCTTGTTTACAAATATGATATAAAAGAAGAAATTGCCCCACCTGTCCTGAGAAAAACCCAGAATGCTTTTAAAATTGCCAGAGATACTAATGCCGACCTGATACTAATTCACATGAACACTTATGGTGGCTTGCTTGATGCTGCCGATTCAATACGTACAATAATATTACAATCAAAAATTCCGGTATATGTGTTTATTGATAATAATGCAGCATCGGCAGGAGCATTGATTTCAATAGCGTGTGATAGTATTTATATGCGACCCGGAGCTAATATCGGAGCTGCAACTGTTGTGAATCAAACAGGTGAGGCTTTGCCCGATAAATACCAGTCGTACATGCGTTCAATGATGCGCTCAACTGCCGAAGCCAGCGGAAGAGACCCTGAAATAGCACAAGCTATGGTTGACCCCCGTATAGTTATTCCCGGAGTTATTGATTCAGGCATGGTTTTAACTTTTACTACTTCTGAAGCTATTAAAAACGGCTTTTGTGAAGGAAAAGCCGAAAGTATTAGAGAAGTTTTAAAATTATCAGGTGTTGAAGAATATGAAATTATTAAACAAACTTTATCACCTATAGATAAATTTATTGGTTTTCTTATCAGTCCTTTTGTAAGCGGAATTTTGATAATGATAATTATCGGTGGAATTTATTTTGAACTTCAGTCACCGGGAATAGGTTTTCCATTGGCAGCAGCATTAATTGCCGCATTATTGTATTTTGCACCTCTTTATGTTGAAGGATTAGCAAATAACTGGGAGATTTTAATTTTTATTGTAGGAGTGGTTTTAATTGCAATTGAAATTTTTGCTATTCCTGGTTTTGGAGTAGCCGGAATATTGGGAATAATCTTCGTTGTAGTGGGATTAACACTAAGTATGGTTGGTAAGTTTAGTTTTGATGGTGAAATTACAGGATTGAATGAACTTGTCAAGGCATTTTTTATTGTAATTATTTCGATATTCTTAGCATTGATAAGCTCGTTCTATACGAGCAAAAAGCTTTTTACAACAACAATATTCGGACAGTTGGCTTTAAATACAACCCAACAGGCTGATGAGGGATATACTTTCTCTGATAATTTTTATGTAGAAATGATTAATAAGCAAGGTGTTGCCAAAACAAACCTTCGTCCGGCAGGTAAAGTTGAAATTGACGGTGAAATTTTTGATGCAACAGCAATAACCGGTTATATTGAAAAAGGCGATAAGATCAACGTAATTAAATATGAAACAGGGCAGCTTTTTGTGATAAAGATAAATTAAAAATAGAAATTTATTGAGATTAATAGAAATTAATGGAAATTAAATTGCCGTCAGACAGATTATTTCAAGTCAAAGTACTGAATTGAAGAAAATTCCTATTTCGAACTAAATTTATTTAGGCTGTATATAAGATACTAAATACGTGCAGCCTAAATAATTCTTAATATGTAAGTTATGAAAAAAGCATTTTTTACAACCTTACTCTTTCTGATATTGTCACACGTTCTTTT
>JAUWKH010000077.1 GCA_030614305.1 Bacteroidota bacterium | reverse complement strand
TTATTGATTTTAGTTGGATTATGTCCCTCAATAACATTTGAATATAATGTAATAACCCTGTTCATGTCTATTCTTTTTACTGCACCATAGGTTGTGCTGTAAGTGAAATCAGCAACCGATGAAATTGGAACCTGCATAATTTTTCCGGATGATTGGCTCCTGAACGTGATTTTTTGGTTCATTAATGAAGAAATACTATTTCTGTATTTTTTATCAAGGCGTAATTGAATCGGGTATTCATCTTCGCCTTCCTTATAATCGGATATTTCTTTTCCGAATAAAGCTGTTCTTATTGTGCTTGCAATTTGAGCAGTTGACAAACCAAACCTTCTTGCTCTTTCCCTGTTAATGTTTATCAATAATTCGGGCATTCCAACATCCAGATCTATTTTAAGACCTTCAATACCATCAATATTTTCTTTATCAATAACTTGCTCAATAGAATCTGTTAAAGCAAGTAATTTATTAAAATCTTTTCCTGAAATTTCAATATTAATGGGTTTTCCGGTGGGAGGCCCCATTCTGTTTTTCTCAAAAGTAAATTGAATGCCTGGATATTTTCCTAATATATTATTACTAATTTTTTTTAATACTTCAGATGTGCTAATTCCTTTCCTGTCTTCATAATCTACAAATGATATTGTTGTCATTCCTTTATTTGGAGTATTTCCAATCGGGAAATCATCTTGCCCCACAACTCCCTGACCAATTGTTGTGAGAATGGATTTTATGTTTTTCTGATAAGGTTCAACTAATATGAAGATTTCTTCTTCAAGTTCTTTCATAAAAGTATCGGTAGCAGTAATATCCGAACCAATTGGAAGCTCGGCAATGACATTTATGTATGTAGGTTCATTTTCCGGAAAAAGTAAAATATTTGTTCTCCGTGCAATAAAGAATACTATTGTAAGAAATAGCAATAAAAATGTACATATTATAGTTATTGTCGGTCTTGGTCCTCGTAAGATAAATTTTAGGATTTTTAAATAAAAATATTCAAGTTTTACTAAAAAAGTATTTTGAAACCAGTTTGCCGCATTAGCCAAAACAAAAAGATTTAAAAGTATCAGAATAGAAAATATTATTAAGAGACTTCCAAATAATGGGATGTTAGTAATGTAAAACAAAACAGCTATTGCCAACATTATGGCAACTGTAATAAAAGCTCTTTTTTTATTGGGTTTTTTCTTTTCAATATCTTTTTTGATAAATGTTGACGCTAAAACGGGTATGATTATCAAAGCAACAAATAATGAAGAAGTTAAAACAATTATCAAAGTAATTGGCAGATATTTCATAAACTCACCCATAATACCGGGCCAAAAAACCAATGGAAAGAATGCGGCAAGTGTTGTGGCAGTAGATGCAATAATTGCAAGAGAAATTTCACCAACCGCCAGCTTGGCGGCATTAAATAAAGAATAGCCTCGTTGTATAAAACGATAAATATTTTCAACAACAACAATTGCATTATCAACCAACATTCCTAAGGCGAGAACCAATCCGAAAAGCACCATCATATTTATTGATGAACCTAATAAGCTTAACACGGTAAAAGATATAAACATTGACATTGGAATGGCAATACCAACAAAAAGTGCATTTCTGAATCCTAAAAAGAAGAACAATACCAGAATAACAAAAATAATACCCATTATTATGTTGTTTTCCAGGTTATGTAACATCTTTCTTACATATTTCGATTGGTCGTTTGAAATTGTAATTTTCAGGTTTTCTGGTAATATCTTTGAATTTTTTGCGAGTGTAAGGATATTTAAAATTTTATCTGTAGCAGATAATAAGTTTTCACCGCTTTTCTTAATTACCTGTAAAGAAACTACTGCTTGCCTGTCTAATCTGGCAATAGTCAAAGGATCTTCATATCCGTCAATAACCTCTGAAACATCTTTAAGATAAACAATATTACCTTTTTCATGCTTTACAATAATATCTTCAATTTCCTTGATATTTGTAAATTCACCTATAGTTCGGATTGATCGGGTAGTTTTATCAATTTTAAGGTCACCGCCAGATATTGAAACATTTTCAAAGGCGATTGCATTTTCAATATCGTTAAAGTTTAATTCAAATGATTCTAATTTGTGAATATCAATATTAATTTGAATTTCTCTTTTGTCTAAGCCCCTGAGTTCAACTTTTGAAATTTCGGAAATTTTTTCAATTTCATCTTCAAGGTATTCTGCAAATCCTTTAAGTTCGGTTTTACTGTAATCGCCTGATAAATTGATATTGATAATTGGAAATTCATTAAAGTCAAGATCCATTACTGTCGGGTCAAGAGCTAAGTCGTCGGGCAATTCACTTTTAGCTTTATCAACGGCATCTTTAACATCCTGCAAAGCATCTTTAATAACTATGCCGGTTTTAAATTCAACAAAAATATCCGAATTGTCCTGTGTTGAAGTTGACTTTAATTCCTTAATACCGTTTATTGTTTGGATCTCTTTTTCAAGCGGTCTGGTAATCAGGTTTTCAATGTCAGCAGGTGTGTTTCCCGGATAAATTGTTTTAACAAATATTGTTGGGTAGTATATTTCGGGGAATAATTCTTTTTGGCTGTTTATATAGGATGAAATACCGGCAACAGCTAAAAGTATTATCATTAAAAAAATAGTATTACGATTTTTTAATGACAGTGTAGTTAGCTTAAACTCACGGGTTACTTTGTCTTTGGTGTTTTTGTTCATTTTGTTGCAGGGTTTTTTATCATTAATTATATCAATTTTATCTCCGCCCCGTTTTTAACTAAATTATAACCTTTGGTAATAACCATTTGTCCGGGATTTAATCCTTCGGTTATCATGGTATTACTTCCGTCTGATATACCGGTTTTTACATATACTTTTTTAGCAATCATGTTTTCACTTTGTTTTTCAGCTACATACACATAAGAGCCATTAAAATCCTGCTTAATAATTATTGAAGGAACAACTAAAGCAGAGTCAGTGGAAAAATCATTTATTTTGATTATAGATAAAATATTGGGTTTTAATTTTTCACCACGGTTATTAATTTTCAGTTGAACTGTAAAAGTCCGGTTTTCAGGTTTTACCACATTTCCGATTCTGTGAATAGGAACTTCCATCTTGATTTCCGGATACGCAGGAAATTCAAGTGTAACCATATCTCCTTTATTAATATTGGCTAAATATGCTTCAGAAACATCAATATTTATATATAATTTATCAAGGTTCACGATTTGCATTAATTGTATGCCCGGCATTCCGAGCTCTCCTTCCTTTTGGAATATTTCATCTACAATTCCATTGATCGGTGATTTAACCAAAGCCATTTCTAATTGAGCATTAAGAGTGCTAAGTTTGCTTTCTAAAGATTCTTTGTTGTTTTTTGCTTCAAGAAATTGGAGTTCGGAGCCGATTTTCTTTTTCCATAATTGCTCTTGTTTTTTATATATTGTTGTTGTCAGTTCAAGCGAAGTTTTTACTTCATTAATTGTTTTTTCGGTAATAATGGTATTTATTTTGGTAAGTAAATCACCTTTTTTAACTCTTTCGCCTTCAGTTACATAAATCTTTTTAATTTGTCCGTTTATTTCCGGGCTGATAAAAGCTTCATTTATTGATTCAACAGAACCACTGGCTTCTAAAAAGTGATTGAATTTTTGATAATCAAGTTTTAAAACCGATACGGAGATTTTATGTTCTGACTCATTATCGTTTGAGTATTTATTAAGTTCTTCTTCAAGCTTATCAATTTTATGATTGAGTTCACTAATATCGTTTTTATATCCCAAAATTTTATCTTTTATTTCTTCAGGACTATCATTTGACTGACATGCTGTAAAAATGATTATTAGTAATAAAAACATTATTTTTTTCATCTTGTAATATTTTTTAATTTTTCGTTAATAATTTTTCTAAAGTTAATTTTGTTCCAAGTAAATTAAATATGGAGTTAATATAATCGGATTCGGTAGTTAAAAATTGATTATGAGCCTGTAAAAGATCCATACTTGAAGAAATTCCTTCCAGGTATTTAATCTCGGTTTTTTGGTAGATTTTTTTAGCAATTTCCAAACTTTTCTGTTTATTATTGAATATCATAAGTGCATTATTAAATTCGTTTCTTAAAGTATTAGCCTGTATGGTTAAACCGGCTTTAAGTTTTTTGTCCTCTTCGTTTATTTTATTAAGTTCTAATTTTTTTTGCTTAACTTTTGCGCTTCTGATTCCACTGCTGAAAATAGGGATATCCAATTGAATACCCCAGAAAGTTGTAGGATACCATGGTTTATTCCCTTCAAAAAAATCATAATTGTTTCGCATTGCATTTGTCTGAGCATTGAAAAATGCTGATAATGTGGGCAGATATGTTGCTTTTTCTAGTTTTAACAACAAATGTGAAAGATTTTTCTGGTTTTCGAGAACTATATAATCAATGTTTTGATTGTAATCAAAAACTGTTGTCATAAGTGCGGTTTGATTAATTTCTGCTAATAGAGAGTTCAGGTCATCAGTAAGGTAAATGCTGTCATTTAAACTTAATCCCATATAATATTTAAGATAGGAATAGGCAATATCAACCTGATTTTCAGCAGTAAGAATAGATGCCTGCATGTCGGTTACAAGCAAATCCAGCTGATCAACATCAGTATCTTCAACAAATCCGATTTTATAAATTTCTTTTGTTTCGTATGCCATTTTTTCAAGGTCAACAAGTGTGCTGTCTAAAATTGATTGATTTTTTTCAGTCACCAGAACTGCATAATATGCTTTTGCAATGGTTTCTTTAATATCAATCTCACTTTTAATAAATTGTTTTTTTGATTTGTTAAGAAATGATTTTGCAGCTTGCAAACCAACAATATAATAACCGCTAAAAATCAACTGATTTACATTAACTCCAGCAGTTACATTATATTTTGTTCCGAATTGGGCTGGAAAAAACTGAGGTTCACCTAAGGGCACCTTAGGTTCTAAACCAAAATCAATTTCATTTACTTGATAAATAGCCGGAGTTAAAAAATCAGGAAGAAGTGTAGTTGCAATATTTATATAATTACTATTAGATAAACTACCGTTAATTTGCGGGAAACCAATAGAAACAGATTCTTTTACCCTATTATTGGCTATTTGAATATCTGTATAAGCATTTTTAATGTCATAGTTATTTTCCAAAGCAAATTCCTGAGCTTCTTCTAATGTAAAATATTTTAACGACTGGCTATAAGTTGTATTAATATTGATTAGGAAAAAAAGATTGATCAATAAAACACTAAATATTTTCTTCATAATACATACTGTTACTTTTTAACTTTTAATAGTTTTTTCTGTTTTTCAAATTGCTTTTCATAGTATTTAATTCCTTCGGGCTTTGCAATACCTCTGATAAAATTTTCAAACATTACATCAAAAAACAGTTCAAAAGAATACTTTTCAGGCGGGAAAAATTCAGGGTCATGAATATCAATAAGCCGGCTTATATATAATCGTGCTATTAATTCGATGCTTAGATCATCACGATATATACCCTGATTGATTCCTTTGGTAAGATTGATTTTTATTTTTTCAAAGATAAAATCTATTCTTGCTTCAAAATGTTTCTGATAAAGTTCGGGGTAGTATTTTTTTAATTCAAAAGTCAGTGAAGGAGTAACGTCTTTAAATCTGAGAGCTATCTCTTTACTAACGGTTAAAAGTATATCAATAGCATTAACGCCCTCAAAGTCATATTCAACAAAAATACTTTTGAATCTTTCTCTTTCAAATTCAAGAATCTTTTCTACTAAGTCGGTTTTGTTTTTTATATATTTATAAAATGTTTTTTTAGAGATACCCATTTTATTGCACATATCATCTATTGACATATTTTTAATGCCATAAGTAAATGAAAGGTTACGGGCTTTTTCTATGATTTCTAGTAATTTCTTATCCATGACACAAGTTATTTAGTTAAAAGTTAAAAAGGTACAAAGATAGTAAAAAACAGAACGAAACGTTTTTTATGTAAAATGTTTCCTTGTTTATTAGGAAGACGAAAAATTTTAAAATTATTTCATTATCCCGGCTTTATTTCAGGAATATCATTTTTCTTTTCAGATTTTGATGATTACTTGTTAATGAAAAATAGTAAACACCGGAGCTAAGATCATATTGTGACGGATTAAAAGATTCGGTATATTTTCCGCGATTTAAAAATTTATTATTAATTAAAGTGGCAACTTCTCTTCCGAACATATCAAACACTTTTAAACTGATTTGTGATGGTTGTTTTATCTTAAATGAAATAAAAGTACTTTCTTTAAAGGGATTAGGATAGTTTTGTTCAATACTGAACATACTGTATTGTTCTTCTTCAATTCCAATAATAAATGGGTCAACCAAAGCTGTCCAGATGCTTAAATCGCCGTCATTAAGTCTTGCCCATATTGGTCGAATTATATTATCATGGGCAGTAATATTTGTATAATCACCAAAAAATATATTATCCCATGGTAAAAATGGCGATTCGCTTATTTTAAAATTAGTGAATGTTTCACCGCCGTCTTTTGAAAGAGCCATATAAACATCTGTATTGTTATTTTCGTAATTTCGTCTGTCGTAAAACACGAAATAGAGGTATCCGTTTGTCTGGTCAATAGCCATCCATGTAAAAAATTGCTGTTTACCGGGTGGGTCATTATTCACTCTGACCGGATCACTCCATGTTTCGCCTTGGTTTGTGGATTTGGATAACCAGATATCAGTATCATCATCACCATTTCTCTGATCTGCCCAGTTGATATAAATTGTCCCATTATAAGGACTATTGCTCAGGTCACAGATAGTAACGGGCATCCCATTACACCTTGATATACCCGGAATATCCATATTCCAGCCACCTGGCATATCATTTACAAAAATATCGTTATCCAGCCATGTTTCGCCCTGGTCAAGTGATTTATCAAATACTATTCCTTCGGGTCCTGCCCATGAAACATATATTTCACCATTTGGGCCGACAGCAGGAACAGCACCTTCAACAGTGTTATCATCATCAACACAATCACCTGAAACTTTGTTAATTCTTAAGGCATCGCTCCATATTTCACTGCCATCAGTAGATTTTGAAAAATGAATATTGCTTTTACATAGCGTATCGGAACTTCCATACTGGTCGAATTGTGTCCATGTAACATAAATGTTGTTATTTGTCCGGTCAACAATTGCCCATTCTTTATCCTGTGCCTTGGTTCCGTTTAAGCCCATGTATGTTCCGTCGGTCCATGTTCCTCCGGGTGAATCTGTTTTCTGGCAAACAATCCTGTCAATCCAATTTCCAAACGATGGGTTTGATAAATGGAAAAAATAGAAACTTCCGGCTGTATCAACAATAACGCAGGGGTCTCCCCAAACACCATAAGTAGAACTTAGCGTACCCTTTGACCAGCTCTGACCGCCGTCAACAGAGTAATAAAAATTATCAATATTTGAACCTGCCACCAACTCATCAGTATTTTTTGGATTAACAATAATTGTAGGTTCTTCAGGTGGCATAAAACTGCCGACATCATCAATTAAAATGTTTGTATGCTGGG
>JAUWKH010000328.1 GCA_030614305.1 Bacteroidota bacterium | reverse complement strand
GGGAGTTCAAATCGTATTCCAAGATCAACTTTTGTGCTGTCAAGAACAATTTCAGGAAAATCTTTAATAATGGTTTTTATTAACTTATGACCACTTCTGCCAACTGCAATAATAACATTATCAAAAGTTTTTTTATTATCCAGCCGGAACTTTCCATTTAAAATATCAATTTTATTTATCTGTTTTTCAAAATGGAAATGTATGTTTTTATTAGATTTATATTCATGAAAAATATTATATAAAACTTCCTTCAATTGTTCTGTTCCAATATGATAAAAATCAGAATGAACAGGTTGAAATCCTTTTTCATAGAATTTTTTATAATACTCAATATTTGAAAATGATTGTCCGGTTTCAACACTTTTATTCTGTGTTTTATTTATCCAGAAATCAACTAATTTTTTTTGTAATTCAAGATCAATTTCAAGATCACCTCCCATTTCACTTGAAACAAATAGTTTTCCATCAGCACGTATTCCGGAAATACTTGAAGAATAAATATCCTTGCTTTTTTCAAAAACATGAATTTCAACATCCTTATCTTTTATCCTTTCAATAAACCCGATAGCAGCAGCTCCAAATCCAATGATTGCAATTTTCATTTTTTATGATTTTTTGAAATTCAAAGATATTAAAATTATTTAAAATAATCAGTTACCAACGGGGTTCAATAAATCAAAATAAATACTTCTCATCAAATTCTATCCCATGTTCTTTTACTAAATAAGCTATTGCTACAGTTGGATGTATATGAGTGATAATATGTAAATGGTCTTCAACTCCTCCTATTCTATACAAATGGCATTTTTTGTTTTTTAGTATCCCCCAAATATATTTATAAAGTTTTTCCTGACCTGATTCAATCATGGTATTTTCTTGGTTTTTTGTGGAAAAAACTATCTGATAAAGAATTTGTGTATAAGTACTCATGGCTAATTTGTTATTATTTAACCCTTTTAGGGTTCTTATTTTATCCTCCGTTTTATTACCTACCCTGCACTACGTACAGGGCTATTCATGTTCAATCCGCTCTGCGGATTGTGTGAACTTCTTTCTATCTTTTCTAATCGAAACAAAACTTAAAGAAGATGCTATAAAAGTAATCAAATTATTATACCCCCCAGCACATCAAAATATTATTTAGCCATTAAATCTTGATATTTTACAACTTATCCTTTTATCTTTTTATTAAAGTTTACAAGGAATACTCCTGCTAAAATTATTAATATCCATAATAAATATATGAACTCAAATTTTTCTCCGTCAATTATTCCCCAGGATAATGCTACAATTGGTATTAAGTAAGTAACTGAGGCGGCAAAAATCACAGTTGTCATTTTAATTAACTGATTAAAAGCGATTAATGCCAAAACGGTTCCGAATATTGCCAGGATACTTATATACACCAATCCTTTAAAAGCATTTGGGTCGGTGACTAATTGGACAGGAAAATCAGTATATATCAATAAATATAATATTATCGGCAATCCGATAATAAAAAAAGAGAACACAGTAATTGTAACTGCATCAATATCTCTAAGGTATTTTTTAATTATGTTAATATTTAATGCATAACAAATTGTTGCAAGAATAATATAAATGGCATAACTGAAGTTTAATTCAAAACTTTTACTTCCGCTCGCATATATTAATCCGGCTGCACCTGTGAAACCGATAAAAATACCAAGCAGATTATACCATTTTGTTTTAAGTCTAAAAAAACTTATTCCTGCAATTAATGTAAATAAAGGTGTAAGAGAATTCAGAATGCCTGCAATAGAACTTTCAATTTCAGTCTGAGCTTTTGCAAATAAAAAAAACGGGGCAGCATTTCCTAATATTCCAATTAAAATAAGGTATTTCCAATGTTGTGATTTTATTTTTGACAGGTTAATAATTGCTAAAGGCAGAAGCACTATAAAACTAATAACAAATCGTAAAGCACCTACTTCATCACTTGAAAATACAGTAAGACCCTTTTTTATCAATATAAAAGAACTACCCCAAATAAACATGAGGGCTAAAAGAATAATCCATGGTAATATTTTTGAATTTTCGTTAAATTTCATTTTAAGTTGCAGATTTTAATTAATTTTTTATTTTAAAAAAAGCATAAAGATATAAATAAAAGTATATGTTATACCGATGTGGAACAGAATTGCAAAATAATATTTGACATATATAATAATTTTTATTATTTTTATCACCTGAATTATTAACCTATTAAATTTTATTATTATGAGCGACAGTATTTACAAAATTATTGAAGTTGTAGGCACCAGCGAAGTATCATGGGAAGATGCAGCTAATAAGGCTATTGAAAGAGCTTCTAAGACTCTTGAAGATTTACGCATAGCAGAAGTTACCTCACAAGACCTTAAAATTGAAG
>JAUWKH010000217.1 GCA_030614305.1 Bacteroidota bacterium | reverse complement strand
TAATATTTCAATAACAATAATTCCCGTATCAATTTTAATCTCAACTTTTTTATCAGAAATAAAAAGAACTTTTTGGTTTGAATTGATATTTATTTTATTGATGGTTTTGATTATCCTGAATAACTATTCCGCTTTGATTTTTTAATTCCGGTATTTTATTGCGGTATAAATGAACTTAGATTTTTATGTTGAAGAAATTTTATTCAAAAAAATTAATTGAAGCCGGGTGTGATGAAGCCGGCAGAGGATGTTTTGCCGGTCCTGTTTTTGCTGCTGCTGTGATTTTACCCAGAAATTTTGAAGATGATATTTTAAATGATTCAAAACAGCTAACAGCTAAACAACGCAATACATTACGAGAAATCATTGAAAAGGAAGCTTCTGCATGGGCTGTCGCAAGTGTTGATAATAATGAAATAGATGAAATAAACATTCTAAACGCTTCATTTTTGGCAATGCACAAAGCTATTGATAAGCTAAAAATAACGCCCAAACTACTATTGATTGACGGCAACAGGTTTAATAAATACAAAAATATTTCACACAAATGTATAATTAAAGGCGATGGGAAATATCTTTCAATAGCTGCTGCTTCGGTTCTTGCTAAAACTCACAGAGACGAATTTATGCTAAATTTAGATAAAGAATTTCCGAATTATGATTGGAAAAACAACAAAGGTTATCCCACCCCAAAACATAAACAAGCAATTGTAAAACATGGCATTTCGCCATATCACCGTAAAAGTTTTAACCTTAATGAACAAATGAAACTAAGGTTCAAATTTAAGGATAAGCTGGTTAGCGGTTAAATTTACTTGCTGTTTTTTATTAATTAACAATCCTCTGTTAATTTAAATCTCCAAAAAAATATTTATTACATGATTTTAATAGTAATTTTGGATTGATTATCTATCTATTTCACAAATGACTGATAATAAAAAACAAACAATAACAATATTTGTAGTAATATTTTTTATCTTAATACTTATTGCAGGATATTTTTTCTATAAAAAATTTAAAGAATCCGTTGTACCACCTATAAAAGCTATTCCGGAAAATGCTGCCGTAATTTTTGAATTCAATAACATTAAAGATGCCTGGAAAAAAATCTCTCAGGAAAATGATATGTGGAAATCATTGACCGAAATCAATCAAATTAACGAACTTAACAGGCAAATAAAATTCATTGATTCTGTTTCAAACACTAACAGCAATGCCCTTGATATTTTGACAAATCAAAAAGTTTATCTCACAAGCTTTGTATCAAATGATAATAAAATTAATCTATTATATTTGATTGAGCTTAGTAAAACAGGTCAGGGAGCTGTTTTCAAAAACATTATCAAAGATATATATGGAACAGGATGTGCTTTTATTAAAAAAGATTTTAAAGGTATTACCATCAACAAAATAATTCTGACCGATCAGGATAAATATTTTTTCTATGCAGTTACAAAAGGAATTTTTTTCGGAAGTTATAATATCTCACTTATTGAGGAATCAATTAACCAACTGAAAAAAAAATCATCAGTAATTGATGAACCTGCATTTAAAAAAGTAGAACAAACTGCCGGCAAAAATGTTGATGCAAATATTTATGTTAATCTCAAATATTTTTACAGGCTGCTTTCGGTTCTGACAAATTCCAAATATAAAACCAATATTGATTTACTTTCAGGTTTTGCACAATGGACCGAATTAGATCTAAAAATCAAAAACAATGAACTTTTACTAAACGGATACACAATTGCCTGCGATAGCCTTGACCAATATTTAGGGCTTTTTGAGAATCAATCACCGCAAAAAATTGAAATAACAAATATTCTGCCCTATAATACAACAATATTATTTGATTTCGGATTTGAAAATTTTAATAAATTCTATACTGATTATAACAACTATTTAAATAAAAAAACTTCAAATGAATTTAAGAAGAAAGTTCAAAGAATTAACAATAAATATAATATCAATATTGAAAAACACCTGCTCTCATGGATAGGCAATGAAGCTGCATTTGTTAGTACATCAAAAAATCTAAAATCAATTAAAGATAATGCGTATGCTGTTTTTCATTCTATGGATATTTCAAATGCTAAAAAGTTATTAAATCAATTGGGAAATAAAATTCCGGGTAATGCCGGTGCAATCACACACAAAGGATATCAAATAAAGAACATCAACATCCCTTCAATAATTCCAATGTTTTGGGGTTCAATTTTTCAAAATATCGAGAAAAATTATTACACTGTAATTGAAAACTATATTGTTTTCGCTAATAATCCTTCATCATTAAAGAAATTTATAAATACCTTTCTTTCAGGAAAAACACTTGACCTGAATGAAAATTATAAAGATTTCTCCGATAATATTTCCGAGAGTTCAAATATTTATTTGTTTTATAACATCAGGAATTCCATTGAAGTTTTAAAAACATTGACAAATAAAAATTTGTCTTCCATAATATCTCATAATGCCAACATTACAAAAAACTTTCAATCATTTGCCTTGCAGTTAAGTTTTACAAACCGAATGTTTTACACAAACCTTTATCTTAAATATAATCCTTCATACAAAGAAGAAAATATCTCTGTTTGGAAAGCCACTCTTGATGAAAATATTTCCGGGCAGCCATATTTTGTTAAAGACCACACTGATAATACTTATAATATTGTTGTTTATGATATTGAAAATAATATGTATTTGGTTGACAATAATGGAAATATTTTATGGAAAATCCCTGTTGCCGAACCTGTTATAAGTAATGTTTACCCTGTTGACTATTATAAAAACCGCAAGATACAATACCTTTTTAATACTGAAAATTATATTTACCTGATTGACCTGAAAGGACGAAAAGTTGAAAACTACCCCATAAAATTAAGTAAAAAAGCAACCAATGGTCTTACAGTCTTTGATTATTCGGGCAACAAAAATTACCGTATTGTTTATGCCGGAGAAGATAAAAAAGTTTACAATTATACAATTAAAGGCAATGAAGTGGATGGCTGGAAAAATCCCAAAACAAGTGAAATCGTTAATCGGGATATTCAGCATTTGGTTACCGGTGGTAATGACTATATTTTAATAACCGACAAAGAAGGTAAAGTAAAAATCACAGACAGGAGAGGAAGAACAAGGATAAATTTAAAAAGTAAATTAATTAAAGCCGGAAACTCGGAATTCTATGTAAATAGAACCAACAGTAAAGGCATCATTATTACTACAGACGAGAAAGGCAACCTCACATATATTACTAAATCAGGGAATATTTCAAAGACTTTCTTCAGGGAATTTTCTCCTGACCATTATTTTCTTTATGAAGATTTTGACAAGAACGGTTCCAAAGATTTCATTTATCTTGATAAAAACAAATTAACAGTTTTTGACCGCTTTAAAAAAATAATTTTTGAATACGAATTTAAGTCTGAAATAAATTTAAAACCAGTAATTATTCCGATCTCAAAAAGGGAAATTCTTCTTGGAGTTGTTTCGGACAAAACCCGCGAAATATTTTTATTTGATAAAAAAGGTAATGTCATTATCTCGTCCGGTCTTGTTGGTGAAACTCCTTTCGCAATCGGAAGTCTTAAAAACAACAAAGACCTGAATCTTGTTGTTGGCTCAGGAAATACATTATATAATTACTTAATAAAATGATTCCCTTTATCTTTTAAATTTGTTTTTTGATAGAATCCGAAGGATTCAAATGTTTATAGAAAACCAAATAAAAATAAAATATTCGACCCATTTTTTCCATTTAGCCCCTTGTGGTTAAATAAAATTTCAACCCTTGATTCGCATAAATCTCAAAGTGCAAATTTTTCACCTTTTATTTTCAATTTCTAATTTCT
>JAUWKH010000332.1 GCA_030614305.1 Bacteroidota bacterium | reverse complement strand
TCCACTCAGAGTCACGTTTGGCAAGGTAATCGTTAACCGTAACTATGTGAACACCTTTGCCGGATAAAGCATTAAGATAAACCGGCAAAGTAGCTACCAATGTTTTACCTTCACCTGTTGCCATCTCAGCTGCTTTCCCTTGGTGAAGCACTACTCCGCCGACAAGCTGCACATCATAATGCACCATATCCCAGGTAATTATACTTCCGCCCGCAACCCATGAGTTCTTATATATAGCTTTATCTCCGGCAATTTTAATATTTTCTCTTTCTGCAGCTAATTCACGATCCATTTCTGTTGCCGTAACCTCAACATTTTCATTTTCTTTAAACCGTTTTGCTGTTTCCTTCATTACTGCAAAAGCCTCGGGAAGTATCTTATCTAATATTTCCTGACCTTTTTCATAACTTTCTTTCTCTAACTTATCAACAGCTTCCCACATTTTTTCCCTTTCTTCAATATCTTCTTCAAGCTCTATATTTTTTTTGATATCATTTATATTATTTTCTTTGTCGGCAATATAATCGGCTATCTGTTTTTTAAATTCCTGTGTTTTTGCTCTCAGTTCATCATTACTAAGCTGTGAGATAGTTTCGTATGCCTCTTTGATCTTAATAAGAGTCGGGGTTAGTGCTTTTATATCCCTGCCGGATTTATTTCCTAAAAAAGCATTTAATATCTTTATCATGATTAGATTTTAGATTTAAAATTTTAGATTTTAGATTTTTATTTTTTAATCCGATGATAATCAGCAAAATTTTAAATCTGAATTCTAAAATCTTAAATTGTTAGAATGTGACTTTAAAGACAGTCACTAATTATACAATAATCATTCCTTAATAATATTCCGAATTCTTCTGACATAAAGTCTTATAAACCATTGAAAAATTCCTTTAATACTAATTGCAAAATTAGTTGAAATTTATGAATTATAACGAAAGAAATTGAATTTAATGATCGGAATTTTCAAGATTTAATAATTCAATAAAGTAATTTTCAAGATTTGCATCAGGTTTGGGTGCAGGGCACTTTAAAATATTACCCTGATCATCAATTAAAATATATGTAGGAAAAGTTTTAATATTATAATTTTCAAGCAATTCCATTTTATTATCATAATGAAGAAATATTAAGGAGTAATTATTCAATGCTAAAAATTCCTGTAATTTTATCAATTTATTATCTGTAGAAATATTAATAAACTCAATATTATCGCCAAACTTAGTTTTTAGTTCCTCAATAATTTTAATATCATCAATACAAGGTTTACATTGTGTATTCCAGAAATTCAGATAAACATATTTACCTTTAAAATCACTTAATGATATTTCAATATTATTATTTTTTAGTGTAAAATCAGGGGCTGGAGTATCTTGCGAAAGCTTTGTCAGGGTAATAATCAGGTCGTTTGCAATCAACCTGTTTTGTTCTGAATTGCTCTGATTTGAAAATTCTTTTAGGATTTTAAGAATATTTTTCCTTTTAAAACCCTGTATGTAGTAAAGCTCATTCAATCCCTTAAGAAGCACCAGCTCACTAATTCCGGAATTTTTCAATAAATCATCTTTTTCAATCACATTTTTAAAATTATCATAATTTGCTTTTTCATTAATCGTTTCAATTAAATCCTGATATTTAATTACTCTTGAAGTAACCATTAAATACCTTGTAAACAAATTATTGAAAAAATCCATATATTCAATATTGTTGTAAAGTATGGGCAGGTTAATAAAATATGTTTTGATAAGAGATCCGGTATTTTTTAATTTGGCAAACTGTTCAACCGAAGCTAATTTATACTTAACATAATTTTCAAAATATTCATTTTTAATACCGGAAAAAAATCTGTCAATACGTTTCCTTAATGTGTCAACCAGATATTTTTGTCGTTTTTTATAAATATTATCAAAGTTATTGAATACAAAATCATTATAAATAATATTCACATTTTGGATTAAATAATTAAGTTCATTTTTATCAGGATTTTGTATTTGAAAAGAAAGATTTACAGGTTCTACGAATGAATATTGTTGTTGGCTTTTATCATAGCTTATTTCCAGATTATATTTTTTGCCGGGTTCAATATAAAATTCTGCTCTTTGGAAGTCAATTGCGAGATAAGAAAAAACCGTATTCTGCAAGTCAAACTCAAGATTGAATTTTTCTTCATTATTAATTGAAGCTTTTGCAATTGTTTTTTCAAGATAGGAAATCTGGTCGGCATAAGTTATTACACGGATTGTTTTGCCGGTTGCTCCTTTTGCAATTCCTTTAATAATTGTTTTTTGAGCAAATGCTCCTGCTAATAAAAAAGTGAAAATAAATAAAATAAAGATTGATTTTTTCATAAATATT
>JAUWKH010000399.1 GCA_030614305.1 Bacteroidota bacterium | reverse complement strand
TTATTAGCTATTTCTAAGTCAATCATTGACCCTTGTTTAGGTAATAAGTTTGGTAATACAAGCCTGTCTTTTACTGTAAGTGCTATTTTCATAATTTCTATCTGTTTTTGATTAAACAATTTATTTAGATTCATTTTTTAATATTTCTGTTTGTGGGATGTCTTCAATATTCACGCCACTTGCATCTGCAATCATCTGACTTATAAACTCCCGAATTGTTTTTAATTTTGTAGCTGTCAAAACCTTTTTGCTCAAATCTACTGTTACCATTTCGGGGTGTTCACCTAAAAGTTCAACGGTTGCTGTATTCTGGTCAAAATTAAACTTAATATTTTTGACCTTTTTTACAATCGTTCTTGCTGGGTAGTTTACTGTTATTTCCATTTTTTATAATTTAATATTCTAATACCGCGAATTTTGACTTTTTATAGCTTACAAGATTATTATTGTCCATAGCCATTACTTCAAATATATATTTTCCTAATTCTATTTGTAAGGGATAGAGACGTGAGTAAAAATCTTCATAATTTTTTTTAATTTCTGCTTTATATATTGTTTCATTAGTATCAATATTATCAACTGTAAAAACAACCTTTATAATCCATCCATCACAATCTTTTATTGATACACGAAGGCTTATGTAATCTATTTCATAATATGTATCAGAAAACAATATTCCGTCTTTCTTATAAAATATACTTCCATCTGATGGACCCAAAATTTCAATATATGGATATTGTTTAATTTCTTCATTTTCTGTTTTTTCACAAGTTATAAACAAAAACATTGCAACTACCAAAATAATTAATTTTTTCATAATAATTTATTTTAACTTAAACCTTTTTATATATTATACAAAAAAACTTTAAACTTCTGTTACTTCATCAACTATTACTGTTATTGTTCCACAAACTCTGAAATTAGTTGTGAGTACTTGGTACAACGCATTACTTGTTCTTATTTTTAATTGAATCACATCCCCTGCATCCCAATCTGCTATGTCCTGAGATTTTTCAACCGCTGATGTAGATTGTGTTGATTGTTGAACTCCAACAGCATCCCCGTTTTTCCAAATACCTCCGTATGCCGTTCCTGAAGCATTAGAAATTTTCAACCAAAATTTTATCCTCAATGTTCTGCCTGGTTTTAGATTTGCTCCAAGAGTGATTGTATCTATTAATTCCCAACTTGTATCTGTTGAATTTCCAGGTGTTGCATGGTTAATAACTACGGTATTACTAACTCCGGTGTATGCTTTGATTATTTTTTCAGCTCTGAACCCGATTTCTGCATCTGCATTAATATAAAAATTTGGAGTGTGTATTGATCCATCATTTACCAGTGTCCATCCGGTTGTCGCAAAGTTGGCTCCCGTATGTTTTGATCCTGTATAAACTGCATCAGCTGCAAGTGTACAACCTCCGATTGTTCCACTTACTGCATCTATCACTCCGGCATTTGTAACTGAAAACGGAGCGTCACCTATTGCGGTTGCACCAGCCCAAAACCCTGCACCAGGTTTCATTTGCACTCTTGTTGCCCCTGTTCCTGAATATAACCCATCAGTAGCGTGTATCGTAAATCCTGCAATTACATTTTCATCTCCAAGTTTGAACATTTCATTGCCACCTACAACTCCTCTAATACCCCAATCAC
>JAUWKH010000028.1 GCA_030614305.1 Bacteroidota bacterium | reverse complement strand
TTAAACAAGATAAATCTGAAAGATTTTTAGAAAAATGGTTTTTGCAACCAGTAAAAAATGAAATTGATTTTGTTTTTGAACAACTTAAAAACATTGAAAATTTGAGGACAAAGAAAGTTCTTACTATTATTCTAAGTAGAACTATTAGATCTTGTCGAGCAACAACTCATGCTGATTTAGCAACTCTGAAAGAACCAGTTGCACAGACATACTATTGCAAAAAACATGGGAAAATTTGTAAACCGTTATTTTCAATTCTATCATGGTGGGAAAGATATTGTAAAGATACTATAAGACGATTAGCAGAATTTCAAAGACTTAAAACAAATACCGTTCAAATTTGTTTAAAAGGAGACGCGAGAACAATAAATATTTTCGATGAATTAAAAATTAAAAACTCAGAATTTGCTGATTTGGTAAAAGAAAAAAAAATAAAAGGAATTTTTTCAAGTCCACCTTATGTTGGATTAATTGATTACCACGAGCAACATGCTTATGCTGAAATAATATTTCATTTAAAATCAAAATAATGGCATTATCAAAAAATCAAATTGAATCAGTTGAAGATACTATACGAAATAGTCTGCGAAACAGATTTCGTACATACAATCCATATGAACCAAAACCTTATAGCCGATGGACAATGGCAGGAATGTTAGATTTAAATCATGAATTAAAAGTAGCCGAAGAATTTTGGGATTTTTTAGGTGGCAACGGAGCATTTCAAGATTTATTAAATTGTTTTGAGAGAGTAGGTATTGAATTGAGATCAGAAATAGATGAATATTTTGCAAGGTTCAATGAAGCCAGCAACAAGTAACCAGTAACTATAGCAAATTCCTACTTTAGCTGCTTTATTTTACATATATGTTTAAAAATTGATTAAAATAACTTAAATGTTAATACATCTTTCAATAGAAAATTATGCACTTATTGAGAAGCTTGATATAGATTTCTCAGAAGGACTTTCAGTAATTACCGGCGAAACAGGTGCAGGAAAATCAATATTGATTGGTGCATTATCATTGATATTGGGAAAAAGAGCCGATACGCATGTTTTGCTGAATAAATCAAAAAAATGTATTGTTGAAGGCAGTTTTAATATTGAAAATTACGGACTGGATAATTTTTTTAAAAAGTATGAACTTGATTATGAAAATATAACTGTTCTCAGACGTGAAATTAATAAAAACGGAAAATCAAGAGCATTTATTAATGACACGCCTGTGAATCTGAACCTGTTGAAAGAATTAGGTGATAAATTAGTTGATATACATTCTCAATTTAATACAATTACTCTTAATGATTCAAATTTTCAATTGGCAGTTATTGATAATTATATAAATCATAACGAATTGATTAATAATTATAAATCGGAATATTTTAAATATATTAATCAAAAAAGTAAACTTAAAGAACTGGTTGAAAAAGAAAATCAATTAAAAACCGATCAGGGTTATTTTAAATTTCAATTTGATGAACTTGAGAATGCCCGACTTATTGAAGGCGAGCAGGAAAATATTGAAAATGAATTGGAAATACTCAATCATTCTGAAGAAATAAAATCAAATTTATTTAAAGCTTCACAATTATTGAATAATGATGAGAATAATTTAATAAATAACTTAACTGAAGTTAATTCATTGATTCATCAGTTAGCAGGTTATCTTGAAAATATAAAAGAAATTGATGAAAGAATTGTAAGCAATTTAATTGATCTGAAAGATGTAGCTGATGAAATTGACAAAATTGAAAGCCAAATTAATTTCGACCCCGCACAAATTGAAAAACTTAACAATCGTCTTGATTTAGTTTATCATTTGCAACAAAAGCACAGAGTTACAAGTATTTCTGAATTAATTAAGATAAAAGAAAATTTTTCCGGGAAATTACAAGGTATTAATTCGCTTGACGAAAATATCAGAAAATTGAGAACAGATTTAAATGAACAGGAAAAGACTTTAAAAAATCTGGCAAATAAAATATCACAAAACAGGAAGAAAGCAATACCTGAAATTGAAAAAAATATTATTAAAATTTTATCACGGCTTGCAATGCCTGATGCACAGATGAAAATCACACAAAGCAATTTACCGGATTTTAACAGGGATGGAATTGATAAAGTTAAGTTTTTATTCAATGCCAATAAAGGAGGTGAGTTGAATGAATTATCAAAAATTGCTTCCGGCGGAGAGTTGTCAAGACTTATGCTTAGTGTAAAATCACTGATATCACAGCGGAACCTGCTGCCAACTATATTTTTTGATGAAATTGATTTGGGAGTTTCAGGAGATATTGCCGGAAAAGTAGGAGATATTTTACTAAAAATGTCAAAGTTAATGCAGGTTGTTGCAATTACGCATTTACCGCAGATTGCAGGCAAGGGAAACGAGCATTTGCTGGTTTATAAACAAACCGATAAAGATTCCACAAAATCAAAAATAAAAAAGATAAAAGACCAGGAACGAATTAAAGAAATTGCCAAAATGCTTAGCGGTGATGAAATTACAAAAGCAGCTATTGAGAATGCAAAAGAGTTGCTGGCTACTGAAATTAATTGAAATTATTCAAAATTTATTGATCGTTATTTGTGTGTTAAATAAAATTCATGTAGGTTTGTTGTAAAATTTTAGTATAAATTTAAAATTATTTTAGGAGGAAAGTATGATAGATTTTTCATTAAGTAATAAACAAAAAGAAATCCAGGAAAAATACAGGGATTTTACTAACAGGTTAATAATCCCAAACAGGTTGAAATATGATGACCTGGCAGAGTTTCCATGGGATATTGTAAAACAGGCATATAAAGAAGGCATAATGAATGGTCCTATCCCTGAAAAATTCGGAGGGAATGGCTTTAACATTATGGATAGTGCAGTTGCATCAGAAGAATTAGGTGCCGGATGCATTGGTATTGGTATTGGTATAGATGCCAATACACTGGCTTTAACACCATTATTATTGTCAGCAAATGAAGAACAACAAAAAAAGTTTTTCGGATTAATTAATGAGAAACAAGGAGTTGCAGCATACTGCCTTACTGAGCCAAATGCCGGATCTGACGTTGCAGGTATAAAATCTACTGCCATAAAAAAAGGTGATAAATATATATTAAACGGGCATAAAAGATTTATTACCAATGGTGAAGTAGCTATTTTTCATACGGTTTTTGCATTAACTAATCCTGAAAGAGGAGCAAGAAGTCTGACAGCATTTGTAGTTCCAACCGATCTGCCGGGTATTGATATCAAGCCAAGATTACAAAAGATGGGACAAAAAGCATCGGTTCAAAATGAAATTATTTATACTGATGTTGAGGTCCCTACAGAGAATATGTTAGGGCAGGAGGGTTATGGATTTTTAATTGCCATGAAAACTTTTGACCGCACACGTACTGGTGTTGCAGCTTTAAGTGTCGGAACTGCGAGAGCTTCATTTGAAATTTCAAAAGATTGGGCAAAAAACAGAATTCAGTTTGGTAAGCCGATTGCAGCCAATCAAGCCATTGGCTTTATGCTTGCCGATATGGCAACTGCTGTTGAAGCTGCCCGGTTACTTACATGGAACGCTGCCTGGGCTTATGACGTAGGTTTAAGATCAGCTTCAAAATTATCTGCCATGTCAAAATTGTATGCTTCGGATATTGCCATGAAAGTTACTACCGACGCAGTGCAGGTTATGGGTGGTGATGGATATTCAAAGGAATTTGTTGTTGAAAAAATGATGAGAGATGCAAAATTGTGCCAGATATACGAAGGAACCAATCAGGTGCAAAGACTTGTGATTTCTAAAGCAATTATGAAATAAATGGAATGTTTTAATATGAATTACGATTTACATACGTAACCCGTAATTCGTAAATCGTAATCCGTAATTCGTCTTAGAAATTATACCTGTTATCATCAATTAATTTATCTGCAATTCTTCTTCTTGCCTCTTTAACATTAACCGGAGCTACTTTAGTAAACATGTTAATTCTATCAAGTAAAATTTTCTGTCCGTCTCCTTCGGTAAAAGAACTTATTGCATCCAATGCTGCTTTATGAATGATATTGGCTGCATCATAAACAAATACATCAAGAATATCTTTGTATATCTTAATATATTCTTCGCCCTTCATACTTTCTAATTTTTCAATTCTTAAAAGCGTTGATTCAGCAGTATAAATCTGAATGATAATATCAGAGGTATTGAAAAGAATTTCCTGTTCTTCAACAAGTTTGCGTTCAAATTTTTCGGAAATAGCACCTAAAAGTAATAAAACGGTTTTTTTGAAATTTTTAATATATTTTCTTTTTTCTTCATAATAACTTAATACAGTAGTTTCATCATCAGTTTTCTCATCTAAATCTTTAATAATGTGATTAGCGTATCTTACAACATCAAAACCGGATTTCAATGCCTTTTTAATAGTTGTATCGGCAACTAATAATCTGTTGATTTCATTAGTACCTTCAAAAATTCTGTTTATTCTTGAATCGCGATATGCTCTGTCAACTGATGTTTCGGCAGAAAATCCCATTCCACCGAATATCTGAACAGCTTCATCAACAACATAATTAAGTATTTCAGAGCCATAAACTTTCAGGAGTGCAGCTTCAATAGCATATTGTGCAATACCCTCAATAGTAGCTTTACTTTTAGGTATTCCTTTTTCAACAAGTCTTTCAATGGCTTCGTCAATATTTTTAGATACTCTGTAAACTGCCGATTCGGTAGTGAACGTCCTGATAACCTGTTCGGCAAGTTTAAATTTAATAGCACCGAAACTGGAGATAAATCTTCCGAATTGTTTTCTTTCGTTGGCATAATTTACCGATTGGGTGATTGCTCTTTCTGCAGCACCGAGAATAGTACCACCAAGTTTTATCCTGCCCATGTGCAGAATATTCAATGCAATCCTGAATCCTTCTCCTCTTTTTCCTAAAAGATTTTCAACCGGAACTTTAACATCATTATAAAATATCTGTACTGTTGATGAGCCTTTAATACCCATTTTCTTCTCTTCGGGATTAATGACAACTCCATCCAAATTACTTTCAACAATAAAGGCGCTAAGAATCCTGTCATTATCAATTTTTGCAAAAACCGTTTGTACATCTGCAAAACCACCGTTAGTTATCCACATTTTCTGGCCATTCAAAATATAATATTTTCCATCTTCTGATAAAACAGCTTTAGTTTTACCTGAGTTAGCATCGGAGCCGGCATTAGGCTCGGTAAGACAATATGAAGCAGCCCATTCGCCTGAAGCGAGTTTGGGTATATATTTCTTTTTTTGTTCTTCGTTTCCGTAATATAAAATCGGTAGTGTGCCAATACCTGTATGAGCTGAATAGGCAACTGAAAATGAATATCCTGCTCCCATTGCATGACTTGCAAGCATTGAGGTTACAAACGACTGGTCAAATCCGTCATATTCTTCAGGTAATGATATTCCTAATAAACCTAAATCACCAGCTTTTTTAATCAATTCACGCATCAAGCCCTCTTCTTGATTGTCAATTTTCTCTAAAATCGGAAAAACTTCTGCTTCAAGAAAATCTTTACAGGTCCGGACTATCATTTGCTGTTCTTCATTTATTTCTTCAGGAATAAAAATGTCTTTAGCTTCAGTTTCTTTAATCAGAAATTCTCCGCCTTTTTGTATTTTATCAGTTTCCATAATTTAATATTTTTAGTTAAATCCGTATAATAAAAGTAATAAATTTAAAACAATTATTATACTGATTATCAGATGTTAAATTTTTAGTTTTAAGATAAATTCATTTTCATGAAGTATAAAATGAGCTTGCAAAGATATAAATAATATTAAAATTCAATTTCATTATTTAAGAATCAATTGATATTATATTAAATATTATTATAAATTTGCACAAATATTAAAAATTATTAAGCATGCCTACACAAATCATTTACATAGCGGTTATTATATTAGCAGTGATATTAATAATAGCTGTATCATGGCCAAGATTAAAACTTTTTTTTACCCGGATTTTTCGAGGGAAATATAGTTTAGCTTATGTAACTTTATATAAGAAATATTATATGAAAAATCCATATGCTCATTGTATAAAAGATGAGTTTGTATTCAAAATATTTTCATTTTTCGAAAAAAGTAAAGATACAAAGCAATTTAAAACCAACAAGACTATTCAGTTTGGAGAAACACCTTTTTTAGTAAGATATAATGATTTTATCAAATCTTTTGGCAAACCATATTGTTTTAATATATATCTTATGCAACCTTCAGATAACAAATTAAAAATTCTTGGACATAAAGAACAAATGTATAATACAGAAATGAAAGCCTTATAATACTTTATTGATAATACATTCTTTATGGGCGAATATGTGTTTAAGGAAATAAACCATGAAACTATTAATAAAATTTCAAATTTGTTACAAAAGAAATATCTTGATGATATATTAATAGAAGGTACTGATGATTTTTATATTGAAAATAAAGATAATACTATAATATATTTTAGTTATACAGGTTTTGCTTTAATCTTAAGATATTACTGCCGGAAAGACACTCAAATTAATAATATTTTAGAAGAGTATTACACTGAAATGAGAACCACCTCAGGAGATATAAAAAATGAACATCCTGACGAACTCTATGATAAATTATAATTAAGTTGTAATCTAAACCTTTGGTATTGCAGGCTTTGAAATTCTTATTTTTATATCCTGCTTCTTTTTATCAAAATCAACAATAATTTCGTCTTTTTCTTCCAGTTTGGCAATAATTATCTTTTCTGCCAAAGCATCTTCAAGATATTTTTGGATTGCACGCTTTAATGGTCGGGCGCCGAATTTTTCATCCCAGCCTTTTTCAACAATAAAATCTTTTGCTTTATTTGAGATTTTTATCTTATAACCTAATTCGTGGATTCTTGCATAAAGATGTTTTAGTTCAATATCTATGATTTTATAAATATCTTCGCGTTCAAGCGAATCAAAAATAACAACATCATCAATCCTGTTTAAAAATTCAGGTGCAAAAGCTTTTTTTAGTGCATTTTCAATAACACCCTGTGCATAATCTGCTTTTGCCGATCTTTTTGCTGAAGTATTAAATCCTATACCTTGCCCGAAATCTTTTATTTGCCTTGAGCCGATATTGGAAGTCATAATAATAATTGTATTTTTAAAATCAACTTTTCTTCCGAGGCTGTCTGTCAGAACACCATCATCTAAAACCTGAAGCAAAAGGTGAAAAACATCGGGGTGGGCTTTTTCAATTTCATCAAGAAGCACTATAGAGTATGGTTTTCTCCTGATTTTTTCAGTTAGTTGTCCACCTTCTTCATAACCGACATAACCAGGAGGTGCACCTACTAATCTTGAAACAGCAAATTTCTCCATGTATTCACTCATATCAACCCTAACCAGTGCCTCTTCCGAATCAAAAAGAAATTGAGCAAGTACTTTGGCTAAATATGTTTTTCCAACGCCTGTTGGACCGAGAAATATAAATGTACCGATTGGTTTATTAGGGTCTTTTAATCCTGCCCGGTTTCTTCTAATAGCTTTAACAACTTTTTTTATTGCTTCTTCCTGACCTATAACAGTATTTTCAAGTTCTGATTCCATATTGATCAGCCGTTCTCCTTCGTTTTGTGCAATTCTTTGAACCGGCACACCTGTCATCATTGCAACTACTTCAGCAACATTATCTTCAGTAACATCTTCGCGATGGATTTTTGCTTCTTCTTCCCATTTGCGTTTTTCAATTTCTAAGCGATCCTGAAGCTTTCTTTCAAAATCCCTGTATTCAGCTGCTTCCTCAAATTTTTGACTGTTTATGGCTTTAGTTTTTCTTTGCCTTGTTTCTTCAATTTGATTTTCAATATTTATTATTTCAACCGGAACATGAATGTTTTTAATATGAACTCTTGAGCCGGCTTCGTCAAGTGCGTCAATTGCTTTATCAGGAAGATAACGATCACTTAAATATCTGTTTGTTAATGAAACACAGGCATTAATTGCATCATTTGAATATTTAACCAGATGATGGTCTTCATATTTTTCTTTGATGTTGTTTAGTATTTCAACAGTCTCTTCAGGGGAAGTAGGGTCAACCAGTATTCTTTGAAATCGTCGATCAAGAGCTCCGTCTTTTTCAATGTATTGGCGATATTCGTTTAGCGTAGTAGCACCTATGCATTGAATTTCGCCTCTTGCCAAAGCTGGTTTGAACATATTTGATGCATCTAACGAACCTGATGCATTACCGGCACCGACAATAGTATGTATTTCGTCAATAAATAAAATAATATCAGGATTTTTTTCCAGTTCATTTAAAACGGCTTTCATTCGTTCTTCAAACTGTCCGCGGTATTTAGTTCCTGCAACTAAAGATGCAAGGTCAAGAGTGATCAATCGTTTGTTAAACAGTGCCCTTGAAACCTTTCGGTTCACAATTCTTAAAGCTAAACCTTCGGCAATAGCTGATTTGCCAACACCAGGCTCGCCGATCAGGATTGGGTTATTTTTCTTTCGTCGTGAAAGTATCTGGGCAATTCTTTCTAATTCCTTATCTCTGCCAACAATCGGGTCCAATTTGTTCTCTTCAGCAGCTTTTGTAATATCCCGCCCGAAATTGTCAAGCACCGGTGTTTTTGATTTTGTGTCGGATACTTTTTTAACAGTGCTACCGTATCCTCGTGGCGAATTTTCAGAGTCGTCATCAGTAGTGTCTTCATGTAATTCGTCTTTAGGTTCGTCAACAGTGTAGTAACCATTTTTTGAAATCATTGCTTTTAATTCTTCTTTTACGTCGTTATAGTCAATTCCCTGTTTTTGCAATGATTTAGTGACTATGTTATTTTCATCTTTCAGAATTGCCAGTAATAAATGTTCGGTTCCTATCAGGTCGCTATTAAAAATTTTTGCTTCAAGATAAGTGATTTTTAAAGCACGTTCTGCCTGTTTAATCAATGGTATATTCTCAATTTTTCTTTCTTCTTTTTTTTTATTTTTATTTATAACGGAATGCTCAATTGTTTTTCTGATTTCTTTTAAATCCGTACCGAAATATAAAAGAATCTGAACTGCCATTCCTTCACCTTCGCGTAGTATGCCAAGTAAAAAATGTTCAAGTCCGATATAATCATTGCCTAATCTTAATGCTTCCTCACGGCTGAATGTCATAACGTTCTTAACTCTTTGTGAAAATTTTGCTTCCATTTTATTCCTTCTTTTTATCATTTCAAAAGTAATTGCAAATTTATAAAATATTTATCTTAAAAGCAATATTTATTAACATAAAAGTGTTAGTAATAAAAAATATAAATTTGGTATTTTTAAGTAATATTTTATTAAATTCGTACACTCTGATATGAATATATAAGAGGTTGATATTGTGAGAATTAAATGATGAAACAATGCAAAATGGAGAAAAAATTGTAAAAGTTAACATTGAAACCCAGATGAAATCAGCTTACATTGATTATTCAATGTCGGTTATAGTTTCAAGAGCATTACCTGATGTAAGAGATGGTTTAAAGCCCGTTCACAGAAGGGTGTTATTTGGAATGCTTGATTTGGGCGTTTTATCAAACAGAACATATAAAAAATCAGCCAGAATAGTAGGGGAGGTGTTAGGAAAATATCACCCACACGGCGATACATCTGTTTATGATGCAATGGTAAGGATGGCACAGGATTGGTCCTTAAGATACCCATTGATTGATGGTCAGGGTAATTTCGGTTCAATTGACGGCGACAATCCCGCTGCCATGCGATATACTGAGGCAAGACTTAGAAAAATATCAGAAGAAATACTGGCTGATATTGATAAAGATACTGTCGATTTTCAATTAAATTTTGATGATTCATTAAAAGAACCAACGGTTTTACCTTCAAAAATTCCAAATTTACTGATTAACGGAGCTTCAGGAATAGCAGTTGGGATGGCAACAAATATGCCTCCTCATAATCTCTCTGAAGTTATTGATGGTACAATTGCATATATTGACAACAGGGAAATCACTATACCCGAATTGATGAAATTTATTAAAGCACCCGACTTTCCAACAGGTGCTTTAATTTATGGTTATGAGGGTGTTAAAGATGCTTTTGAAACAGGAAGGGGTAGAATTGTTATGCGTGGCGAAACAAAGATTGAAGAAATTTCCGGTGGAAGAGAGCGAATAATTGCCACTTCAATTCCTTATCAGGTTAATAAAGCAGAAATGATTAAAAAAACAGCCGACCTGATAAATGAAAAAAAGATTGCTGGTATTTCAGATATACGCGATGAATCGGATCGTAATGGAATGCGGATTGTTTATGAACTAAAAAAAGATGCAATAACTAATGTAGTGCTTAATAAATTATACCAGCTAACATCACTTCAATCTTCATTCAGTGTTAATAATATCGCATTGGTAAATGGAAGACCCAGGATGCTTAATCTTAAAGATCTTATTTATTATTTTGTTGAGCACCGCCATGAAGTAGTAGTTAGAAGAACACAATATGAGTTAAATGAAGCTGAGAAAAAAGCCCATATTTTAGAAGGCTTACTAATAGCTCTTGACCATCTTGATGAAGTGATAGCTTTAATACGTGCTTCACAAACTCCTGAAGAAGCCAGAAACGGCTTAATGGAAAAATTTGAACTTTCCGAAATTCAAGCCAGAGCCATTCTTGATATGCGACTTCAAAAACTTACAGGTCTTGAACGTGAAAAAATAAAAGAGGATTATAATGAATTGCTCAAATTAATTGAACATTATAAAAGTATTCTTGGTGATGAACCTCTCAGAATGAATATCATTAAGGATGAGCTGCTTGAAATAAAAGAAAAATACGGAGATGAAGCAAGAAGCGAGATAGTTTATTCAGCCGAAGATTTCAGAATTGAAGATATTATTCCTGATGAAGAAGTTGTAATTACTATTTCACATTTAGGATATATTAAAAGAACTCCATTAATTGATTACCGCCAGCAAAAAAGAGGAGGGAGAGGAGCAAAGGGAAGTAATATCAGGGATGAAGATTTTCTTGAATATCTGTATGTTGCATCTATGCATAATTATATGTTATTCTTTACCGAAAGCGGTAAAT
>JAUWKH010000238.1 GCA_030614305.1 Bacteroidota bacterium | reverse complement strand
TGTTTTTCTAAAACCGATAATTGATCTTTTAGAATTCTTATCTCATTTTCAATTAAAGTTTTGTTTGAAACATTTGGGATATTTTCATCAGAATAATATCCGTAATCGCGTCCAAATCCAAAACCCCTTCCTCTTCCACGACCAAACCCACCTCTAAAACCTCTGCCAAATCCTCTTCCATATCCCGGAATCAGATCAGCAAAACCCGGATGGTCATTGCCAACACAATAACCCATCCTTCTGCCTGTCATAGGACCAAATCCTTCAGGTCCTGTTTTGTCACCTCCTGGCATAATTACCTCCTTTTTAAAAATTATTTATAATTTATTTCTGCAAAGATAATGAACCAATGTTCATAATGCAAGTTTTTTTTAAAATATTTTTAAAAATTTTTACTCGTCGGTCAGGAAGGAATATGAATTTTCTTTATATTTAAATTTTTTTATATTTTTTCAGACTTTGCTCTGATAAAAAATCGCTACGATTAATTTTTGATTTCTATTTATGTTCAATTTGATAAAACAAAGTCCCGTTTGTTAAAACTGCAACCGGAATATCAGGCCTTGTTATGTCAGCATCAAGAATTCCTGTTTAATAATCATGAATATGCAATCCATAGGCAAAATTCACACTCACCGTTGTTTTGCATACACCTCCTTTGCCGCTAAATACTATAATGCGGCGTTTAGTATGGTGTATATTATCGGCGATTTTTTTGTTCTCAAGTTCAAGTTGCTTCTTTTTATCTTCTGTAATCATAATAGGTTCCTCCATTTTTTATACCAATACGGAACTAGTCCCATTTGAACCCATTACTATTAAGTCGGAATTTTTAAACCTCTTACTTTTTGCTATTTCCTATATCAGGATATCGGTAGCAATGTGTTTTTCAACATCAATACCTTTTAAAAAATCAAGCCGCGACAACTTCGCAATTTGATCTTCTGCCATAGTTTTTATTTCCCGGTAAAAGTTGTCGTAGTAATGATATTGTTCAAACCTGCTTGGGGATAAATTATATACATGGACAAGGTTTATTTTGCCGTTGACTTTTTATTGGTAATACTTGCAGCAACCTTTAACGCAAATAATGCATGATCTGAAAAATCGGTAGGTACTAAAATAGTTATCATGATTATTAATTCTTTATTTCCATTTTTACTACCATGTTTCGGAAATTTTAACATAATATCATCTTATAAAAACCATTCAGGATCGACAAACCTACTTAGCTTTTCTCCATATGTTTCTATTTGTTTATTTTCGTCTACCTTAAAAGTAATTTTTTCACCATATTTCCTTGAAATGATAATATAAGACTCTTCAATGCCATTATCTATCCTGATATATTTTGCTAAAGCATCTTTCTTTGAGATATTTAAACTTTTATGACAAATAGGACAAAATAAATCTACAACTTCACCTTTTTCAACAGTTAATGAAGAACTCAAGACACTCGTATAGTTTCCGATTTCTTCATGTAATAGTATAAGACCTACTTTGTTTGTACTGGTTTTAGCTGATAAAATGATGTTGTTCTCGGCATTAATTGCGCCTCTGCAGTGTGGACATAAATATGTAACTTTCATGATTATAAATATTTAGTTTTCTAAAAGTAATTTAATATGCTCATGCTTTGAAATTTTTCTTTAGTGCACTACTTGTTCAGAATGGATTTTGCGAACCTTTCTTTTATTAATTTTAATAAATGTATTGTAAATAAAAATAAGGAATTGGGATTTGCTTGCTCTGGAACCATTCCATAATAGCCGAAATAAGGATTGTTGGCTTCTGCAACGTATGTGTTTTTAAGAATATTATAGTTTACAGGAATTAATGATTCTTTTTTGGTAATAGAACCACATACTTTAATTAAATTGCTTGTTTTCATTGCCTTATATTATTTATCGTATTTATAAATCTTTAAATATTAATTCATTATAAATCTGAACTATTATTAAGTTTTGTAATAATTCCTTCCGCTGCATTGAATAAAACATATTTTGTGGGCGCTGATGTTAACAAAGGCTGTGTTCCGATCTGATAAGATACCAATTCGAAAACTGTAACTTTTTTTTGAATGGCCATACCGATTATATTAATAATCTTACCGGTAGATTTTCCACCACATACTTTACCACCTAAGATAGAACCGTTAGAAAGGGAAGTGAGGTACTCCCATTCATTCGACAGAAAAAGTTGAAAATTAAGGTGTGAAAGAACGTTAAAAATTTATAATTTATTTTCAAAAAGAGACTGCCAAAAAAACAATTCCCTGTTTGAAAATGTTTTTCTCTCTTTTGCAAATATAATATTATTTTTCTTAACAAATATACTATTATTTTTTATTCTCACTACTAAAATTTATTATTTTTTCCAAAATGTCACAGGTGTTTGATTTTCAATTCACTGATGCGGTCTTTGGTTATTATAGAACTCAAAATATTTTGAAAGCCCTTTATTTAGTGCATCTTGTAATGCTTCAATACAAAATGAAACATTTGCCTCCGGCACAATTGCGATAGCGGTCACAAATAATAATTCCTATTTTAATTATTTCCTTCATTATTTTACGTAGAAGATTTATAGATTATTTCATTATGAATTTTCATAAAACTGGGATAGTTTAAATATTAATTCCTTTTAATACTATATCATCCTCTTTAACATTCAAATCATTTGCAATAACATGGCATTTTGCTTTTAAAAGAAAAAACACTGAACGTTCAACATTTGAAAGTCCTTCATAATTTCCCTGTCCTTTACTGATTACCATATCAGCAGCATTAAATTTTTCCATGAAATTTTCATCACATAATTCAGGAATTACTGCCGGTGCTGAACTTCCTGAAGAAATAATTTCGGCAACTTTATTTATTCCCGAAGCAACTGCGTCTTCGTAAGTTACATCATTAATTACCGGAATATCCCGCACAACATAAGTTACAGGTTTCTTCAATTCTTCAATCAGGATTTTATCAAAAACCGATTCTCCTGCATTATCTCCTATATAAAGAATTGAATTTGCTTTTTCAAGATGTTTAACAAATTCATTAAAATCAAAAATACCAAATTCTTGTTTCAGGATTTTTCGTATATCTTCAACAATATTAAACTCTTTGCCAACTCCAAGGTCAATTACATTTCCTGCAATAGCAATACGAATAGCTGTTAGAAGTTTATTATCTGATTTTCTGATAATTTCTTTTAATTCGGGATATAATGATATAGCTTCCTGAATATTTGATTCTTTAATTTTTTTGTATGGGTCGTCAACTCCTGTTATTTTTCTGACTTCCTTATAAATAATATCGCCGGTTTCGGGAGGCGTATTTTCCAAAGGGATGTCTTTCATCATAGCTCCTATACTATCGAGTAATTCTTTTATTTTTTTCTCATCATCTGTTGCCATTCGGCCGGCACGCAATGCCTGACTCATCATACACGGTAAGCAATCCAAAAAAGTTTTCATGTGTTAATCTTTAGGTTTTATCTGCAATAACTCCCCTCCTTTTTTTTAAGGAGGGGCAGGGGCAATGTCATTAAGTTAAGGGTGTAAATTAATGATATACAAATGATTAACATTGTTTATTTAGACACGAAATAAATATTAT
>JAUWKH010000272.1 GCA_030614305.1 Bacteroidota bacterium | reverse complement strand
ATATGGGTAAAATATAGCGTAGCAAAGCTACAAACAAATTGACTTAATTGATAGTTAATAAAAGTAAGCAGTCCTCAGTCGGCAGTCAGCAGTCAGCGATTAATAATAGACTGAAGACTGAAGACAATCAGGTGAAAAACTTTTTTTAATATGTTATTAGTTTTTAAAATTTATAAGTTATGATCGTAATAGAAATTATTCAGTGGATTCTATTTATCTATCTTGCAATAATAACATTATACATTTTTGTATTTAGTTTTGCAAGTTTGTTTCCATATAATCCCCCCACCCTTCTTGATATAAAAAAAAGGAAATTTGCAGTTTTGATACCCGGTTATAAAGAAGATGATGTAATTATAGAAGTTGCAAAAGATGCTCTTAAGCAGGATTATCCGGCAGATTTATATGATATTGTAGTAATTGCAGATTCTTTTAATAGTAAAACACTTGAAAAATTAAAGGAGCTACCTATAAAAGTTATTGAGGTATCGTTTGAATCAAGTACAAAATCCAAAGCATTAAATAAAGCTATGGAACAACTACCCGAAGACTATGATTTAGCATTGGTATTGGATGCTGACAATTTGATGGAAAGTGATTTTCTTACTAAAATTAATAATGCATTCAGTAACAAGTGTATTATAGTTCAAGGTCACCGTGTTGCTAAAAACACTGATACTTCATTTGCTGTTTTAGATGCAGTTAGCGAGGAAATTAATAATAATATATTCAGAAAAGGACACAGGATACTTGGCTTATCAGCAGCTATTATAGGCTCGGGCATGGCTATTGAATATATTTATTTTAAAAATTTAATGAAAACTATCAAAGCCGTCGGTGGTTTTGATAAAGAAATTGAATTAAAAACACTAAAAGATAAGCATGTTATTGAATACGCTAACCATGCTTATGTTTATGATGAAAAAGTTCAAAAAGCCGAAGTATTTCAAAGCCAAAGAAGAAGATGGCTGTCAGCACAACTTCATTATTTCACCAAAGATATTCTTACAGCATTAAAATATTTAATCACTAAAGGAAACATTGACTATTTTAATAAAGCTATTCAATTTAGTTTACTACCGAGAATAATGCTATTGGGCATTTTGTTTATTATTGCAATTCTTTCAATAATTTTTAATCCGATATATTATACTTATGCATGGCTGATTGTTTTAATAGCATGTATATTATCGTTTTTATTTTCAATTCCCCGTAAATTTTATAATTTTAAAACTTTTAAAGCAATTTTAACTTTGCCTAAAGGATTTATTTTAATGTTCGTATCATTAATTAAAATACGGGGAGCTAATAAAAAATTCATACATACAAAACATACCGGTACTTCAAAAAATAAAAATATATAAAACAAATAATTCAGAAATTTAAATAATGAAAAAATGAAAATCGGAATAGAAGGACAGAGGCTCTTCCGTGAGAAAAAACACGGAATGGACATGGTTGCTTTGGAATTAATAAAGAACCTCCAGAAGATTGATAAAAAAAATGAGTATTTAATTTTTGTTAAACCCGATGTTGATAAAAATTGTTTTCAGGAAACAGATAATTTTAAAATTATTGAGCTTAATAGCGGATTTTTTCCAGTATGGGAACAATTTGTTTTACCTGTAGCTGCCCGTAAACATAGATGCGACATTTTACATTGCACCAGCAATACTGCACCTGTGAATACGAAAATCCCACTGATAATAACACTTCATGATATTATCTACCTTGAAAGCATTAGTGTTCTGAAAAAAGGCGGTACATGGTATCAAAAATTCGGAAATATATACAGGCGGCTTGTTGTTCCACGTGTAGTACATATCAGTAAAAAAATTATTACTGTATCAGAGTTTGAAAAAGACAGGATACGTAATTATTTCGGTTATCCTGAAGATGATAATACACTGGTAGCAGTTTATAACGGGGTTAGCGATTACTTTAAAAAAATCGATGATAAAAAAGAGTTAAAAAGAGTAAAGCAAAAATATAATCTGCCTGATGAGTTCTTTTTCTTTCTCGGCAATACCGACCCTAAAAAAAATACAAAAGGCGTACTTAAAGCATATTCTGATTTTCTGAAAAGAAATGATAAAAAAATATCACTGCTTATGCTTGACTATGATAAAGAAGCCCTGAAAAAATTATTAAATGAAATTGATGACAAGGAACTGATTAACCATATATTTCTTACCGGCTATGTTATAAATACCGATTTGCCTGCAATATATAATCTTTGCAAAATCTTTCTTTATCCATCCTTGCGCGAAAGTTTTGGTATTCCTTTAATTGAAGCAATGTCATGCGGTACACCCGTAATAACATCCAACACATCATCAATGCCTGAAATTTCAGGTGGTGCAGCTTATATTATTGACCCATTCAATCCTTTGGAAATAACAAAAGCCATTGAAAAAATACTTTCCGATGAAAATCTGAAAAACGAATTAATTAATAAAGGATTAAAACGTGCAAAGAAATTTTCGTGGCGAGCAATGGCTGAGAATGTTCTAAAATTATATGAGGAAGTATATGCAAATAAATATACTGATTCTTAACAATTTTGCAAAGCAAAAGCTGTATAGAATCAGTTATGCCGATAAAAACAGACATAAAAATATTATATTAAGGTTCTTTGTTAACTAAATATAAAAGAGAGTTAAATGTTATATGTTAGGCGTCATATTTGATTGAATTTATTAATATTAAATATAAAAAATTTAATAACCATTATAAATGATTTGAGTTATGAAAACATTTATTCTATTGCTTATCCTTATTCCTTCACTTTGGGTTAATGGTCAAATCACATTTGAAAAAAAATATTATTTCAATGAAACTTTTTATACTTATTCAGTTTTACAAGAAACAGATAGCGGTTTTGTAATTTCAGGTTCTATATCTGGTAATCCTCAATATGACGGATGTTTGTTAAGAACAAATAAATTTGGGGATACAGTTTGGTTAAAAAGAACCGGATTCATTGAAGATGATCATTCTTATTCAGTAATTAAAACAAATGATAATGGTTATGTTTTTACAGGTGATATCCATATAGGTTATGCAAATAAAAATTTAAATCTTGTAAAAACCAACAGCAATGGCATTATTGAATGGAGTAATAATTTTGGGGGAGTTAACCTGGAAAATGGTTATTCTGCTATTCAAACAAATGATAATAATTTTATAGTTGCCGGCTATTCAAATAGTATAAGTGGTCCTGGTGCACAACCTTATGATATGTACATTATTAAAACCAATAACAATGGGTATTT
>JAUWKH010000392.1 GCA_030614305.1 Bacteroidota bacterium | reverse complement strand
TCAGTAAAGGATTTTGATATTTATGATGCTGTTGATGCATGTAGCGATTTACTTGAACATTTCGGAGGCCACAAATACGCTGCGGGTTTATCGCTTAAAGAGGAAAACCTGAATGCTTTTCAGGAGCGTTTTGAAAAAATTGTTTCCGAGACAATTGAAGATCATATGCTTATTCCTGAAATTGAAATTGATGCAAAGCTTAATCTTAATGATATTAATAAAAAGTTTTACGGGATATTAAAACAGTTTGCACCATTTGGACCCAATAACATGACTCCCGTGTTTCAAACAGATGGTGTAATTGATTCGGGTTATGCACGAATAGTTGGAAACAATCATTTAAAACTTAACGTTGTTCATCGTGATATTTCAGGCTATCCTGTTTCAGCAATTGCATTTCAACAGGGAAAACATTTAGAATATATCAGAAAAGGCATTCCATTTGATATTTGCTATCATATTGAGGAAAATACATGGAATAACAAAACAACAATTCAGCTAAATATTAAAGATATAAAACCAGCTGTTTGAAATTTATTTGTTTAGGTTATAAGGTAATGGTAATGTGTTTATCACTTAACCTTTACCCCTAAACCACACCGGCTTCCTAACCTTTACCATTACCATTCAGACAGAGTTCATCATTGCCTTTCTTTAATTTTAAATGCAAAGAAGATAAGTAAAGCCCCAAAAATTATTGCACATATTCCGGCAAGAGTTATAAAAAATTGTCCCATTGCAAATGGATTAAATAACATAAAGACACCCAAAACAACAGTTAACAACCCATTAAAAAGGAAAAGATATTTTCCGGAGACAGAATAATTTTTATCAACAAGGATAGCAAGTTGGGAAATACCAATAATAATCGCCCAAATTCCAATAAGTATTACAAATATCTCCAATGTTTTACGGGTGTAAATCAGTATCAAAATACCCAGTATTATGGTGATAACCGATTCGATTAGTATCAAGCCATAACTTTTTTCTTTTTTAATATTGTAAAATGCTGTAAAAAGTAAAACCAACCCACCGACTAAAATAACCAATCCAAAATATTTGCCGATAATAATTAATGTTGTAGCTGGCGTTGATATTATCAGGATTCCAAGCAACAAGGCGATTAAGCCGTTAACAGCAAGAACCCACCATTTTTTAAATTTTTTTTCTTCCATGATATACTATTTAGTTTTTTGAAAAGAAATAGATCTTATGATTAAAATAATTCCTAATAAAATTGCAGCCCAACCCACCAAATAAGATAATGCAAAGGTGCCTGCAAACGGATTAATAATCAGAATGAAACCAACAATTATTCCTAATATCCCATTAAAAATAATCAAACCTTTGTGCGGAATAGCGTGTTTAACTCCGAAAACAACAACTAATTGACTAAAGCCGTTTATGAACATCCAGATACCAACAAACAGAACAAACATTTCCATTGCTAATACCGGGAAGGAAATAATTAATATTCCCAAAACAATGTTTAAAATACCCTCAAAAAGCAAAAAAAACCAGCTTTTCGTTTTAGAATGAATAATAGCGCCGATAGATTGGAACAAGCCGCCGGCAATCAGTAAAATTCCGAAATATAATATCAGAACATCCAATGTTGCGATTGGATTATCTAATGCAAAAATTCCGAAAATAATTGCTAATACTCCATAAATCAGGAATATCCACCAGTTTTTGTAAGATTTTGTTTCCAT
>JAUWKH010000015.1 GCA_030614305.1 Bacteroidota bacterium | reverse complement strand
TTTGATATGATGTAAGGGGACGGACAACAGGTATAAAATCGGCATTTTCATTGGTTTTTACATTATCAAATGTTATTCCCAATTTATCTTTAAAGAAGTTCTTGAAATTAGGAATAATCCCAAACACTCCGATTGAACCTGTGATTGTTGTCGGGTCTGCAAGGATTTTATCAGCTGCACATGAAATCCAGTATCCTCCGGATGCTGCAACGTTTCCCATAGATGCTATTACCGGCTTTACCTTTTTTGCAAGAACCACTTCCCTCCATATTATTTCGGAAGCCAAAGCATCACCACCAGGTGAATTTACCCTTAGAACAATAGCTTTAACCTTTTTATCAAGACGGGCTTTTCTTATTGCTTTTGATATACATTCTGATCCAATTGTATGTTCATCGCCTTCACCCATATGTATATCACCATTAGCGTAAACAATAGCAATTTTATTTCTGCTTCGTTTCTTTTTCAAGGCTTTTCCTTGTGCATGAGTATATTTTAATAAAGTCATTGAATTGATATTATCATTTTCGCCTATACCAAGCTTAGTTCTGAGTTCTGCCAAAAATTCATCTTTATACATTATTTTATCAACAAAATTATATTTTAAAGCATTGTAAGCATTTTGTATGTCAAGATTGTCTGCAATTAGATTGAGGTTATATAAATCAATATTTCTTGATTCGGAAATTGCTGAGATAATATTATTCCAGATAGAGTTGACAAATCCTTGCATTTGTTCTTTATTAGCTTCGCTCATTTTATCAAATATTAACGGTTCAACTGCACTTTTATATTTACCATGCCTGATTATTTGTGCTTCAATATCCAATTTTTCAAGTGTTCCTTTCAAAAACATTAACTGTGCATTCAGTCCTTTAAAAATCAACATTCCTTCTGGATTAAGATAAATTTTATCAGCAACAGTAGCCAGATAATATGCACCTTGAGAAAGATATTCACCATAACAAATAATAAATTTTCCTGTTTTTTTAAATTCCAGCAATGCATTTCTGACTTCTTCAATGGTAGCAATACCGGATGGAACATCACTTAAATCAAGGTAAATACCTTTGATGTTTTTATCGGTTTCAGCCTTTTTTAAATTTTTAAGAATATCATTTAAACCCGGAGCATCATGCGATTTAAGAGTCAGAAAATTAATATTCTCAAATGGATTTTTTGATGTTCTTTCAGGAATTGGATTATTCAATTTTATAAGTAAGACAGTATTTTCATGAACTTTAATAATATCCTGTTCGGCAAATGATAATATTGATGCGAAAATTCCAATGAAAATAAAGAAGATGATTAAAAATGTAAGGAAAAATCCTAACATTGATGCAAACATAAATTTAAAAAATTGTTTCATGATAATTTTATTTTTGATGATTTAAGTGCAATTATACTAAAAATATATTTTATATAAAAGAATTAATTGTGTTCTTAAAGAAAAAATTAATTTCATCAAGATTATTAACATCAATTTGTGAATAATAATAAATATATTCTGTAAATGATAAAATTATTGATATGATATTTGTTAAAAAAATTTTTGTTTACAGGTATGAGAAGATCATCTTTGTTTTTAAAGAAAAAAATGTTTTCCGTTTTAATATTTTTACTTGTGAGCAATGGCAGTTTGACTTTATCCAATTCTCTTGAAAAATTTTCATTAATTGAGGAAAAAAAACTGAATTTTGACATTCCTTTATTTATTCAGGTAAAGGAAAATAATCTGAAAACATTTTGTGTAAATCCTTATTTTTTCAAGTCTGATGTTTTAATCTCATCCAACTCCTTTGGATTATCACGCCCTTCATATAATATTATGACAAATGGAATAAAAACTGCTGTCCAATTAACAAATTTTTTAGTTTATAATAATTCAAATATTGATATTGATCAGGCTAAAATATTGTCAAAATTATATATTGAAGAATCAGAGATAGAAGGGGTGAACCATGATATTGCATTCATTCAGATGTGTTTGGAAACGGGTTTTTGTAAGTATGGCGGATTAGTTAATCCTGACCAGAATAATTTTTGCGGACTCGGAGCAACAGACAAAGATAACTCCGGTGAAAGATTCTCTTCAAAACGGCTTGGTATTAGAGCTCATATTCAACATCTCAAAGCTTATGCAAGTACAAAAAAAATAAATTTAAAGTTGATTGATAAAAGGTTCAGATTCGTGAAGCGTGGAATAGCCCCTGCTGTGCAGGACTTAACAGGTCGCTGGGCATCAGATCCCGATTATGATAAAAAAATCAAATATTTATTATCCCGCCTCTATTCTTAGGTACTTAAAAAGCTTTTCAGGATTTTATTATTCTTTTTATAAATCTTATTGTAAATTTGAAGCTTTGCTGTAATTCAAAATAAATGAGCAGAGTTTATCTTCTTTTAGGTAGTAATATTGGTAATCGTATAGAAACCCTGAGCAAAGCAAACAAATTGATTGCTCAAAATATAGGTGTAATTAAAAGTTTATCAAGTATATATAAGTCTGAAGCGTGGGGTTTTAAATCAAACAATCATTTTTTAAATCAGGTATTATTGATTGAAACTGAATATTCACCACAGCATCTTTTATCAGAGATTTTAAACATTGAAAATGTTCTTGGCAGAGTAAGAAAATCGAAACATTATGAATCAAGAGTTATTGATATTGATATTTTGTTATATGATGATAAAATTATAGAGGATATAAATTTAAAGATTCCTCATCCGCAGCTCCATCAAAGAAATTTTGCTCTTGTTCCGCTTGTTGAAATCGCAGGAGAATTTATTCATCCGGTTCTTAACAAAACAATCAAAGAAATTTTGGAAGGATGTAATGACAATTTGTGGGTAAAAATTCAGAAAGAATAACTTGTTTTATAAAATTTCAAGTAATTTTGTAATTGATGAAATATAATTATATAGCAATTGAAGGTACGATAGGAGCTGGCAAAACATCTCTTGCAACAAAAATTGCTGAGCAGTTCAATGCAAAATTGATCCTTGAGCAGTTTGAGGAAAATTCCTTTTTGCCGAAGTTTTATAAAGATCCTTCAAAATATGCCTTTCCTCTTGAAATGTCTTTTTTGGCGTCAAGGTTCCATCAATTGAAAGATCAGCTTAGCTCTCATGATTTGTTCAGGAGTTTTACAATTTCAGATTATTTTATTACTAAGTCGCTGATATTTGCAAGAAAAACGTTGCAAGATGATGAATTTACATTGTATTCAAAGTTTTTTAATATTATTAATTCATCCTTGCCTAAGCCCGATTTACTTGTTTATTTATATTTACATGTTGACAGGTTAAAAAGTAATATTTTAAAACGTGGGCGATCATATGAAAAAAACATAAAAAAATCATATCTGGAAAAAATACAATCGGGATATTTTGATTATATAAAGCAGCAACAGAATATGCGCATATTAATTATTGATATTAATAAAATTGACTTTGTTGAGAAAGAAGAGGATTATAATAAAATATTAAGTATTATTAAACAAGAGTATGATCCTGTAATTCACAGGATTGATTTAACATAGTACAACATTTCATCAGAATAATTAACCCCTGTCTATAATGTTGAAGTATTTATTAAAAAAAAGCTCCGATAAAAAATCGGAGCTTCCATCATTCACCATGAAAAATAAATCAAATTATTCGACGATCGCCTTAAAATTCGGATCATTTTCATAATTTAAGAATTCCCTGTCGTATTTTGCCTGAATTTTATAAGAAGCATCTAACTCTACTGCTTTTATTAAGTTATCAAAAATCATTGATGAATTATCAGTATGAGCTCCAATAACTGCAAGCAAGTAATAATTTGCTGCATCTTTTTCAGCGCAATTAAGATTTTTCTCAGCCTTAGTAAAGTCTTCTGTAAGCATCTGTGCTAAAGCAACATTGTAGTCACATTTGGCAGCACCGAACAATTTCAATGCTTTATCGTAATTACCATTAACAATTTCAATTATTCCTAAGTTATAACTTTCATCTGCTCCATAGCTTTGAGCTTTCTTAAATAAAGCTTCAGCATCAGAATAATCACCTATGTAACAAGCAAGAACTCCTAAATTATTAAGGATTTCAGCATTGTTTGGTGATAAATTATTTGCTTTATCAAGAAGAACAGCAGCTTTGTCAAGATTGCCAAGCGATAAATTAATAGCAGCGGCATTGTTATAAGCTATCCAGTTGTTAGGATAAACAATAATAATAGTTTCGTAAATTGTTATTTTATTGCCGTAATCGTCAGTAAGTGTTGCTGCATATAATATTTCTTCAATATTTAAAGAATCGGGATAAGTTGTAGCTAACTGTGCGATTTCTTCATCAGTTCTTTTAGGTTCATAACAATTAACTGATATTTCAGCTCTTCTGAGTGGAGGCAAGAGATATTCTTCAATTTCAGGATAAATTAATATCATATTTCTGATTTCCTGTTCTTTTTTCAAAGCATCTCCGGCTGAATTAATAACATTAAGGATAACATTTTTATCGGCAATATCTGATACTTTTACAGCCTTCAGGAAACCGTTCCAGTCGGGTCCGTAAGAAGTAATATTGAAAGTAATGTCTTCTTTAGGATTCTTAAAGTTGACCAATGAATTTTTAGCACGTACAAGTTTCTTTAACTTTTTAAGCATATATTTATAAGCTGTATTTGCCCTGTTTTCAGAAAGTCCGTCGTTAAATGTTTCTTCTCCTTCCGGTGATGCCCATCCATTTATATCAATACCTTTAATATCCCATCCTAAAGCTACAAAATCAAACATTGTTTTTAGGTTGTCTTTAGAAGCCTGTATTTTATTCATTGGTAATGCCCAGTTAAGATTATACCTGTTAACAGGGAAGAAAATTTTAGCAGCTTCTGTAATTATGGTTTCTTTTTCATAACCGTGAGGTGATATAATAAGATTGATTTTACTATCCATAATTCTTTTTGAAGTGTAAATAACACCGTCAGCAAGTTTTCTTTCTGGTAATACTTCAAATTTTACCTTTTCCTTGATTTCGTTTTTATTTGGATGTATCGTTTCTTTTACCTGGTAAACGATAGGCTCAACGACAAGTACTGAGTAAGCCATTTCCGGTATGAATGGGAAATTATCAGTATAAGTGAATGTACCACCGGTTTTGCTGTTTATTACAATACCATCACCTACAACATTTTCTCCTATTAAAGTTATTGGTTTTAGTGGATATTCGCCACCTTCATAAACTAAAACAGGTTCAAAATACATTGCTGCTTTTTTACCAAAATATTTTTCAGGTATGGTGCCTGTAACTGTTACTTCAACTGTACCGCCTTTTTCTTTAAGCACTTTGGGAGTTGCTTCAAATTTAACTAAATCATAATCTTTAACCATCTTTTTTATGCCGCTCGCATAACCAAATTTGTAAGTGGCTCCTATTCCTACAAAGCTATACATATCTGCTTTAACTATTTTTGCACCACCTACATAACCGTCAATAAGGTCGGAATCGCAAAATTTAAGTGTCCAGTCTAAATTTAAATCCCAGCTCTCAGCTAATGCAAAGTCAAATCCAAATCCAACAGGAACTATTGCAATAATTCTTCTGCCATTGATGCCATTGCCTTTTTCATCGCCAGTATTGTTTTTATAACCTAATGTACGGATTATTTTATCTGTAGTATAATCATATAGTCTTGACTTATATTGTACCTGTCCAAAACCAATTAAACCATGAACCGTGATAAATCTATCAGGTTTATAATTACAGAATAAATTACTGAAATTGAATTTTGCATTGATAGTGTAATCATATAGGTCGGCATCAAATGTGCGATTTAAGCCTTTTTTTTGACCGGCAAGGAATGCTCTGTAACCACGTACATCCAAACCAAAAACGGAAGTAAATTGCCTCCCGAAATATAGATCTCCCCCTATATCGATTTTATCCCAATCAGGTGCGAAACCGTATCTGGCAACATCACCGTGAAACAAACTTGCTCCGATGTGACCACCAAAAAACCAATAGGGATCAAATGATCCTGTTTTTTCTTTTACTTTTATTTCATCTTTTTCTTCGGTTTCCTGTCCATAAAAAATAACAGGAATAATCCCAAATAAGGAAATTAAAGTTAGCTTTAAAATAATTTGATAAAAATTTTTCATGACGTTTTATATTAATTAGTGAATGAATTTAAATTTAGCAATCTACAAATATATAATATTAATTATGATATTTCAAATTTTTATGTGAAAAAAATTAACAAGAGGTTGTTAATTATATTTTTTTGCAAAATTAATTAAATTTTGAATTGTATACTTAATTATTCTAATATATATTTTTTTGTATAAAACTAAATTTTTGAACGTTATACGCCTTTAGTTTTTATAAAGTTACGTTTTTTTTAATTTAATAAATAAATCCCATATAATAATGCCTGTGCTAACAGAGATATTTAATGAATGTTTTGTGCCAAACTGAGGAATTTCAATGCATCCGTCTACTTTATCCATAACTTTATTTGATACTCCTTTAACTTCATTACCAAATACAAGAGCAATCTTTTTATTTGGCTCAGGGTTGAATTTTTCCAGTGAAATGCTTTCTTCTGCCTGCTCAACGGCAAAGATAGTATATTTTTTATCTTTTAAATAATCTATTGAATCATTTGTGTTTTTGAAATATTTCCAATCAACAGAATCCGTAGCACCCAAAGCAGTTTTTTGAATGTCTTTATGTGGTGGCTTGGCTGTGATACCGCATAAATGAATACTTTTAATCTTAAATGCATCTGCAGTTCTGAAAACAGAACCAATATTATTTAAACTTCTGATATTATCTAATATAATAATAACAGGCATTTTGTCTGCATACTTGAATTCATCTACTGATAACCTGTTAAGCTCACTGTTTTTGAGTTTCCGCATATTTTTAATGAAAGTTCGGATAATGGTTGCAAAGGTAGTTAGTTATTTTTAAACAAGTTGTATAAATTAAGATGTTTTGCTTTATTTAATTTATTAATTTTAACTTTGCTTTTGAATTATTAAATCAAATTTAGACAAGTTGAATAAGAAGAGAGAAATAGCAGAAACACCCTTAATGAAGCAATACAATGCTATTAAAGCAAAATACCCCGATGCATTGTTATTGTTTCGGGTTGGTGATTTTTATGAAACCTTTGGAGAAGATGCCATAAAAACTTCTAATATTTTAGGTATTGTTTTAACCAGAAGGGCAAATGGTAAAGATTCCTATATTGAATTAGCAGGATTCCCTTACCATGCAATTGATACATATTTGCCCAAACTTGTAAAAGCAGGACAGCGGGTTGCTATCTGTGATCAGTTGGAAGACCCGAAATTAGCAAAAAAAATTGTTAAAAGAGGAGTAACCGAATTGGTAACTCCAGGAGTTTCATATAATGATAAAATCCTTGAACAAAAAGAAAATAATTTTTTAGCCGGTGTTCATTTGGATTCAAAAAATTCGGGCGTTTCATTTTTGGATATTTCCACAGGAGAATTTTTTGTAGCACAAGGGTCCATTGAATACATTGATAAATTACTCCAGAGTTTTACTCCAAGTGAAATTATTATTCAAAAAAATAAACGTAACAAATTTTATGAGTATTTCGGTGATAAATTTTATATAAATACTTTTGATGATTGGGTGTTTACCGAAGAATTTTCTTATGAACTTTTATTAAGACATTTTGCTACAAATTCATTAAAAGGTTTTGGTGTTGAGAACCTGAAAAATGCCATCATTGCAGCCGGTGCAGCTCTTCATTACCTGGCTGAAACCCACCATGACAAAGTACAGCATATTTGTAATATTTCAAGGATTGAAGAAGATAAATATGTTTGGTTAGATAAATTTACAATAAGAAATCTTGAATTATTATTTTCTCCTTATGAAAATGCTGCTACTTTGCTTGATGTTATTGATCATACAATTTCTCCTATGGGTGCAAGGCTTCTAAAAAGATGGATTGTTCTTCCGTTAAAAGATAAGCAACCAATTGAAGAACGGTTTGATATTGTAGAATATATATTAAAAAATCCGGATTTTAGCGAAGTTCTCAAACAAAACATCAAAATAACCGGTGACCTTGAGCGATTAATTTCAAAAGTGGCTGTCGGAAAAATTAATCCAAGAGAATTAATTCAGTTAAAAAGAGCATTATACGCTGTTGAGGAAATTAAAAATGCCTGTTCAGCATCATCTGAAAGATCACTGCAAAAAATTGCTGAGCAATTGAATTTTTGTAATTCTGCAAGGCAAAGAATAGATAAAGAAATAAATCCTGATCCACCTGCCTTGCTTAATAAAGGAAATGTGATTTCAAAAGGTGTTTCCGAGGAGCTGGATAACTTAAGAGAGCTCGCCTTTTCTGGTAAAGATTATTTGAAAAAGATTCAGAAACGCGAAATTGAGCAGACAGGAATAACGTCATTAAAAATCGGATTTAATAATGTTTTCGGTTATTATCTTGAAGTAACAAATACTCATAAAGACAAAGTTCCTGACGAATGGTACCGCAAACAAACCCTGACAAATTCAGAACGATATATAACCGAAGAGTTAAAAGAGTATGAAGAGAAGATTCTGGGAGCTGAAGAAAAAATAATGGCTCTTGAAATTAAATTATTTAACGAACTGGTTTTAAGCTTATCCGATTATATTCAGCCAATCCAATTAGATGCCGTTTTAATAGCTCGTTTGGATTGTCTTCTTTCATTTGCAATAATCTCCGAGAAAAATAATTATAAACGCCCTGCAATAAATGAATCTTATGTTATAAATATCAAAAACGGAAGACACCCTGTGATTGAACATCAATTACCCATTGGCGAGGAATATATTCCGAATGATGTATATCTTGATAATGAAAAACAACAAATAATAATTATTACCGGCCCGAATATGTCCGGCAAATCGGCATTGTTGCGACAAACAGCTTTAATTGTTTTGATGGCACAGATGGGGTGCTTCGTGCCTGCTGATACAGCAAATATCGGAATAATTGATAAGATATTTACAAGGGTTGGCGCATCGGATAATATTTCATTGGGCGAGTCAACCTTTATGGTTGAAATGAATGAAACAGCAAGTATTTTAAATAATATGTCGAACAGGAGTTTGATTTTATTAGATGAGATTGGGCGTGGGACAAGCACGTATGATGGAATTTCAATTGCATGGGCAATTTCAGAATATATGCACGAACATCCGCTTTTTAGAGCAAAGGTTTTGTTTGCGACCCATTATCACGAACTTAATGAAATGGCTGCTTCAATGAAAAGAATTAAAAATTATCATATTTCAATTAAAGAAATAAATAATAAAATAATTTTTTTGAGAAAGATGAAAAAAGGAGGCAGTGAGCATAGCTTCGGCATACATGTTGCTAAAATGGCAGGTATGCCTGCAAAAGTTATTCACAGGGCGAACAATTTACTTGAGCAACTTGAAAAATCACATTCCGCTGATGAATTAATCAAAAAATCAGGAAAATCCGGCAAAAAGCACTCATTGGCCGATAAATATCAGTTAAGCTTTATACAGTTGGATGATCCTTTACTACATCAGATAAAAGATGATATTTTAATCACAGATATTGATACTCTTACTCCTGTGGAAGCTTTAATGAAGCTGAATGAAATAAAAAAACTTTTGGGGAAATAACCTTGTATTTATTAAAAATTTGTATATTTGCACTCCAAAATTTTATGCGAAAGTAGCTCAGCTGGTAGAGCACGACCTTGCCAAGGTCGGGGTCGCGGGTCCGAATCCCGTCTTTCGCTCTAAGTCCCGATAAAAGGTCCTGTTTGGAAGAAGTCGGGATTTTTATTTAAAATGTTGCCCAGGTGGTGGAATTGGTAGACACGAAGGACTTAAAATCCTTTGGCCATTGCGGCCGTGCGGGTTCAAGTCCCGCTCTGGGTACAAGGAAAAATATTCGATAGTATTTTTTTTATCGGAGATTTTTATTTAAAAAAGTGCGGGCCTGTCTACCGACAGGTAGATTCAAGTCCCGCTCTGGGTACTTAACAGAGGTATCGATATTTTCGATACCTTTTTTAATTATTATAATTATGTATACTGTATATGCCATAAGCAGCATAGAAAGAAATTATATTTATGTTGGCATGACACAAAATATATATGCTCGACTATATCGACATAACTCAGGATATGAACGCACTACCAAGCCATATGCGCCATTTAAATTAATTTATACAGAATCATGTGAAACGAGGCATGAGGCAAGGAAGAGAGAGAAATATTTAAAATCAGGATGTGGGAAGGAATATTTAAGGAAAATCCGTTTGTCTATGCAAGCAGGTGCGGGCCTGTCTACCGACAGGTAGATTCAAGTCCCGCTCTGGGTACAAAGAAAAATCTCCGATAGTATTTTTTATCGGAGATTTTTTTATTTAACAGTTGTAAAGGCTAATAAAAATATTTAAGAGATTTTATTTAAGTAAGATTTACAAATTTATTGGAAATTAAATAATTAATCGGTTCGCAAGCATGGTTATGTGGGCGATAGCCCAATCAACTATGCTTGCTGTGTGTATGTTGCTCGCATTACTTGACAATCGCTTTTAATACCCTATCTTCTTGAATTAAAACGTCTCTCATTAATAAATTATAAGGAAATTGTTTATGTTTTGAAGTCTTAAAACCGTCAAGGATTTTTACAAGTGTTGAAGCGGTTATCAATGATAAATTAAGTTCGTAATCAAGTCCACAGTCCTTTATAAAGTCATCTGAAAATTCAGGAGTAATCAGCAGTGATTTAATTACTTTATAATCACTTTTTGTTGCTAAGGATATATATGCTTTTATTTGTCTGGAAACAGAGCTAAATTTATTATAGCCGCTCTCTTTGATTGTTTTACATTCAATAAGTATTAAGTCCTTATTGCCTAGATTTATTACAACATCAATTTTATCCTTTCTTGTATTGAGTTGCTTTCGTAACTTTTCATCAACATTAAATCCGAGTTTGCTGAATATTTTTTTTGTCAGTTCCTCGAATTTTAATCCCAATTCACTTTCCTTGATGATAATTCTATTTTCTTTTATCAAATTTAAATTACGAAACCCAATATTTTCAAAGTTTTCAATGTATAGATTTTCAGAATCTTTATACGCGTCTAAAATATTGTTTACTAAATCTCCTCTGGTTTTAATTTTTTTTGTTTTACAAAAAATTTCAAGGTCATTTTCTGATACAATTTCCAGAATATCCCGAGGTTTAATATTATAATCAAGTAGATTATTACTTAGCAGAACATTTTCTTCCTGAAGTTCGAACTCATTTTTTATCAATTGGTTCAATTCCAGAAGGATTTCTCCCATTTCAAGCAATAGTTTTTCATAACCGTCAATTGAGATTCCAACCTTTTCGTCTCTTTCGATATCCTCAAAATATTTAATCAAATTACTAACCTTGTCTTCAACTGTATTGCCTTTTAAAGCAGGATATATTTTCAGTCCTTTATTACACACTTCATTTATAAGTTTCTTTTTTTCGGTAATTTTTGTTCCATCTTTATGCACGTCATTAATCAGAACACTTGTGAATGAAACACCTTCTTTTATCATTTCCCTTATTTTCTGATCAATAGGAAACTTCCTGTCAATATTGTATTTTTTACAGATAAGGTTTATTTGTGATTCCCGTAATAATTTAAGGACACGTCTGAAAAATTTATCAGCGATTTCTTTTCCTCTTACTTTACGTAAAATTTTCACGACTTCATCAGCGACATAAATTGTGCTTGTCCTTCTTGAATAAAAGATGACTCCTATTGACTTCAAATCATTGATTACTAAATTAATTTCAAGTTTTTTCACAGGAATTATTAGATAATTGATAAGTTTTATTTCCTCTTGTGACAATCCGAGCTGTTGAGAAAGAGTTATTAATATTGTCTGTTCGTCTGTTGTAACCTTAGTATCCTGATTATTATCTATGTCATTAAAATAGGCAGTATGTAAACAAGCCTTATAAATTTTATAATCTCTAAGTCTATTATCATCAATTTTTGACTTTTCATCTTTCAGAGATTTTTCGAAGGTTTTAAGTTTTTTATCAAGATTTTTCAATTTCATTTCATACAATCGGGTAAACCAATCTTGCTTCATAATACAATTCCCGTCACGAGTAATTATGTCTGATAATATATCAAGTTGAGAGGATGTATTAACAAATTCTGTTTTAAGGTATTCAGCAAACTCATCTTCAATTAAATTAAAGACTTTTACTATATTGATGCTATCTAAATTTTTTAAATCTCGGCTTGTATCACTCAAAACTAAATCAATTTTTTTACTATGTTTCGGAGTACTAGCAAGTATTCCGTCAATAATTTTTAGAAAAGAATTCTTTTCAAATGAGTTTAGATTGTCAAGTATTTTTTCCAGTTTCATAATTATTAAGTTTTCATGTTACATATCTATTTGCAAGCAATTACACACAACTATTTACTAAGAATGATTTTCTTCACTTCTTCATGTTTTCCAATACGCAGGATGTAAAAGTAAATCCCGCGGCTAACTTCAGAACCGTTATTATTTTTACCGTTCCATTTAAAATTATGAACACCTGAACTTAAGCTTGTGTTAATTATGGTTTTTATTTCCTCGCCAAGAAGATTGTAAATTTTAAGGCATGTTTTTGCCTGTTCAGGTAAATTTATTATAATGTTGAAGTCCTTATTGGAAGGATTGGGATATACATAACTTAAATCAGGATTGTTTTCTTCAAGCCAATTATTTTCAATGCTTGTGCCAATATCAGGCTTGTCAAGTTTTATATCGGTATAAATCCGGTATTCGCCGGCTTGCAGGATTATGGGTTCATTCAAATTAGATACTGTTATTGAATCGCCTGTAAAATATTCATACCATTTTCCCGGATGTAAAAAATCGGGATTGATTTCATCTTCAACCACATCAAAATTACCAATTATTCTAACCGACATACTTGCATGATTGATATTTATCCTTTTTATTGCTCCATTGAGGGATAATGTGTAATCGTCGCTTTCAAAAGCATCATAATTCTTTTTCAGGTCAATCAGGGATGAGAAAAAATCGTATAAATATTTTCTGCGACAGTCGTCATAATAATCCCATCTGACAGGTTTTGGACCCAATCTTCCATTAAAATTTATTGAGTAATCATATCCCATTTCTCCGAACTGCCAAATCATTTTGGGTCCGGGAATTGTAAAAAAGAATGTTGCAACCAACCGGATACGATCAATTGCAGTAGTTGTATCTTTTATGTTATAATTACCATAGGAATTTCCCCAGTTAAAATTATTAAACATTACTCTTTCTTCATCATGACTTTCCATATAGCCGACAACATTAGGCTGGTTCCAGTTTCGTTCCTGATAACTTATCCATGAGAAGTCGGATTTACCGTTTTCATTCCAAGCCATGCTTGCTTCGCCGTAATTATAGTGCAGGTTTCCCCAAAGTAAAATTCCGTAATCCGCCAGTTCTTTTTCTTCAGAATTTTCAGCAAGATGCTCAAAAATCACATAGGTGTTTGGATTAACATTCCAAATTTTATCCGTCATACGTTTCAGCAAAGCAATCCTGTCGGCATCATAAAGGCTACCCCATGGGTCATTCGGCCCTTTGATATTAT
>JAUWKH010000161.1 GCA_030614305.1 Bacteroidota bacterium | reverse complement strand
TTTCCGTAAAAATACATAGCTTTTGCAGTATCAGATATTGCAAAATAATAATTACCCAAATTTAAATAAGGAATATCAGATTCAGGGGCTCTTATTATCAATAGATTGTTTATATCAATAGCTTCTTTAAAATTCCCATTTTTAAAATTCAGATTAGCAATTCTTGACATTGGGATTATATTTGTAGTATCCATTTTATAACATTCGGAATAGTAATCTAATGCCTTTTCATAATTTTCAAGATTTTCATAAGCCATACCCATATTAAAGTAAACATTTGGAAAATCGGGCTTATATTTTATGCACTTTTCAAAACAGGAAATTGCCAATTCGTGCTCTTTATATAATCTTGTATATATAGTTCCCAAATTATTCCATGAAGAATAATGTTCAGGGTATATTTCAAGAGCTTTTTTGTAATGTTTAATTGCCCTGTTGATAGTAGGTCTTAAAAATTTCAAGACATTCACAGATTTGCTTCTTAAATCTTTATCTACTTGTCGTATTAATTCTGTTGCTAAAAGGTCGTTAGCTTTAACAGAATTTTCAAGGTATTTTATATCAGTATTATAAAGACTGTAATAAGTTCTCCAGTCTTTATTCCTGTTAAAGGTAAGCACTGTGTAAGGGATAAGGATAATAAAAACTATAATTAAAACTTTTGTGATACCAGATTTCTTGATAATTTTCTTTTCCGGATTAAGTTTAAATAATTTGAAAATAAACCAGCTTACAGCTATTGCAAATGCAAGTGAAGGGATCAATAAAAATCTGTCTCCGACTATCCCCGGAATAGGTTTCACAATATTTGTGAACATTGCAATTGTTATAAGATAAAAGAGAATTACAAAAGAAAGAATATGCTTTTCTTTAAATTTCACAATTGCATATATAAACATCCCCAAATAAACAATTAAGGAAATTATTACCTGTGCATTGGCAAATGTTTTTAGAGTAATCATATTATACCCATAATAATACAGCATAGGAAAAGGATAAAAAAGTTTTTTCAGATAAAAACCAAGAATGTATAATCCTGTAGCGATCCTATCAAAAAAACTATGATCAGCAACAAGAGGGTTTTCTTTTAGTAATACTTCACGACTGATCTGCGGTAAATATAAAGACGGTATAATTACGGCTATTATTATAACTCCGACAACTGCTCCAAAAAAATAATACAACTTTTTTAACTTTATATCTGTAAAAAAATACAAAGCAAGAGGAAAAATTAAAAGAAAGGAAAGTGCAGTTTGTTTTGATAAAAATGCCAGTAAATAGAATACTAGGCCTAAGATAAGGAACTTGATTTTTTCCAGATCAACCCACTTAATAAAATATTGTAATGCCAGTAAACAAAAGATAAGATTAAGTATTTCGTCCCGATTTTTTAAACTCGCCACAACTTCAGTATGTAAAGGATACGCCAGAAACAACAATGTTATCACAAAAGGAAAGTAAGCATTGAAATTTTTAAACAATCTCTTTAACACCTTAAAAAGCAATAATCCGGCAAGAAGATAAAAAATAATATTAAAAAAATGACTGATATACGGATTACCATTAAAAAGCTCATACTCAATGGCAAAACTTGTTTTTACAATCGGACGATATCCATAAGCCATATCAGCCACTTCAGCATATAAAGAAGTAAATATTTCAGGTATTGCCGACAGCCCCTGTTTAATAACAGGATTGTCTGCAGAAATATAATGGTCATCCAATGAAAAATGATTAAAGATTGTATTACCATATAATACGATTGTAAAAACAATTATTATCCCGACAAACCATCTGTTTCGTTTTGCATTTGAAATAACCGGGTTGATATCCCGTATTTTATCTTTTTTTGTTTTCTTCATTTTATTTAAAATTGTATTGTCATGTAATAATATATGTGGCTTTATTATTCAAAACATTTCATAACAAAATATTTTAATGTTTTTAAAGTTGTCTCTTTATTTTCAATATGCCCCATGTGAGCAACATCACCTAAAATCAGCATTTCTGAATGTTTTGGCAAAATTGCCTGTGCCATAACTTTATCAATCGGAACTCTTGGGTCTTGTTTGCCTGCAATAAATAATACGGGAATATCTGTTATTGACAAAAAGTCCAGTTTGTCTTCCCTGATTTTCATTCCTTGCATTGCTGCAATTATTCCTTTGGCGGATGTCTTTCCTGCTTTTTTCTGAAGTTCTTCAATTTCATGTTTAAACGACTTAATATTTGAAGTTGCAAACAAATCCGGAATAAACCGGTTAATAAAATTTTCTCTTTGTGATTTAATAATTTCAATTGACCTTTCACGGTTTAATTTAACTTCCGGTGTATCTGCCAGAGAATGTGAATGAAATAAACAAATTCCTTTTAGCATCTCAGGAAATTTATCAGCAAAAACAAGTGTTATGTATCCGCCCATTGAATGACCTGCCATGACGCATTTTTTTATTTGCAGCGAATTCAAAACAAATTTTACAATCTCAGCCATCAAACTCATTGAGTGAATATCTTTAATACAATCTGATTTTCCAAAACCCGGTAAATCAATACTAATCACTCTGAAATTTCTTGTTAATTCGGCAGAAAAATTATCCCACATCTCCAATGACTCAAGAAATCCGTGTAATAAAACCAATACATTACCTTGTCCTGAATCACTGTAATTTATTTGCTTGTTTTTATATTTTATGGTTTTTGTCATATAATAAACCCATTACCAGCTTGTCTATTTCAACTAATTTCTAAACTTGTCCGTATGGATTTCCAATTTCCAATCATTTTGCCATTATCTCCTCTATTTCAGCAATTGTTTTTGGGATTGGTTTTCCAAGAATCCTGTGACCGGTTTCCGTTACAAGCACATCATCTTCAATACGTATGCCTCCAAAATCCAAATAAGTTTCAACTTTATTGTAATTAATAAATTCGGTGAATTTTTTTTCGGCTTTCCATTGAGCAAACAGTTCAGGAATAAAATATATACCGGGTTCAACAGTTAAGACAAAGCCTGTCTGTAATTCTTTACCAAGACGCAGGAATGCTGTACCAAACTTGCCGCTTCGTTTAGTATTTTTGTCATACCCAACATAATTTTCACCTAAACCTTCCATATCATGAACATCCATTCCCATCATATGACCTAAACCGTGAGGCATAAACAATGTATGTGCTCCTTGTTTAACTGCTTCGTTAATATCACCTTTCATCAAACCCAGTTCTTTTAAACCGTTTGTTATGGTTTTACATGCTAAAAGATGAATTTCTTTATAAGGAATACCCGGCTTAATTGCCTCAATTGCTTTCATATTAGCAGCCAAAACAATTTCATAAATCTCTTTTTGTCTTTGATTGAATTTACCTCCAACAGGAACTGTTCTTGTAATATCGCTTGCATAGTGCATTGTTGTTTCGGCACCGGCATCTGTGATCATCATTCTATCTTTTACAAGGGTGTTCCCATGATAATGGTTATGCAGTGTTTGTCCGTTAATGCTTAGTATTATGGGGAAAGAAACAGGTCCGCCTTTTGCCAGAGAAATTCCCTCAATTGTACCTGCAATTTCGCGCTCCACTACTCCGGGCATAGCCATCTTCATTGCTGTAATGTGCATTTCGTATGCAATGTCAACGGCTTTTTCAATTTCAACTATTTCATACTTATCTTTAACAGATCTAAGTTTTACTATCGCTTTAATTAATTCTTCTGAAACATAATCTTTTACCTTGTCGGTTGATAAACCCAATAATTGATTCAGTAAAATCAAATGTTCGCCACGATAAGGCGGAGGAAAATGAATATTTCTGCCTGATTTTATAGCTTCATTCAGAAATTCACCTAAGTGTGAAAATGGCGCTGTGTTTTCAATCCCTGCTTTAGCAGCCCTGTCTTTTATCAAAGGTTGTGGTCCCATCCAGATAATATCATCCATATCAACATCATTGCCGAAAATGTAATCTTTATTAATATCAATATCCAAAACACCGGCAAGGTCAGGATGGTCTAATCCAAAAAAATAAAGGAAATTACTATCCTGCCTGAAATGATATGTGTTTGCAGGATAATTAAATGATGCTTCAGCATTGCCGGGGATCAATACCAAACCGGATTTTAATTCTTTTTTTAACTTGTTTCTTCTTTCTGTATAAACTTCTTTTTTAAACATCTTACTTATATTTTGATTAATAAAAATTTATTTCTAATTTAAATGCAAGCAAAATTAAAAAAAATTATCGGTATTGATATATTAAAATAAGAGGGTTGATAATATTATTTTTTATCTTGTAAATCCAATGTTATTCCAAATCTGGGAAAAAAGTTCCAGAAGATAGAAGTTGGTATTTCAGTTAATATTTATAAGTGTCGGGAAAACAGCCCTTTAAAAAACCGGCAAGGATTTGGTATATAAAATAATTGAGCCAATAACATCTATAGTCAAATTTAAGCCATAATTCATGGAAAACCCAACAAATCATATCAGCAATAATGATAATTCAATTAATGTTTGTTGGGAAGATAAGATAATATTAATAGCTGATGATATTAGAATAAATTATTTAGTAATAAAAGCCGCACTGAATAAAACTAAAGCACAGCTTTTATGGGTTGAAGACGGAGAAAAAGCAATTGAAAAATGTAAAACAAATAAAAATATTGATTTGGTTCTTATGGATTATCACATGCCCAAAGTTAACGGATTAGAAGCTATTCGGGAAATTAAAAAATTCAGAAAAGAATTACCGATAATTTTACAAACCACTTATGCTGTTGATGAGGAAGAACAAAATTATATTACATCTAATTGTGATGATTTTATTTTAAAACCAATATCGCCTAAAAGTCTTATATCCAAACTAA
>JAUWKH010000037.1 GCA_030614305.1 Bacteroidota bacterium | reverse complement strand
ATAATGCTTCCGGGATAAAAATGGTAAAGAGGTTTTTTCTCAATAGGATCAAAAGCTATTGAACATACTTTACCGTAATTTTCGGAGAACAATTCCCCGTTAATATTTTTTCTTACCAAACAAATTCCTGTTTTCCCGTCATTTATTTTACAATTATGAGGGCATAATTTACATTGAACCTTGTTTTCGGTAAGCTTTTCCGAATAGAGTGCTGGTTTCATTATTTCAAAATAATTATGAGTTTATTGTTTTTATATACCATTGCATTAACCCGGAAAATTCATGAATTTTCCTGATGATTATTCAATACCTGCTAATAATTTTATATCAAAATGTAAAATTAGTTATTTTATTTTAAATTATGGTTATGAACTTTAGTTTCATATTTTAAATATATTTGCTGCTTAATAATATATTATGTGTATTGGGTGGATATATACAATTGTTTATATACTCCTGTTATGCACAAGCAATATGAAGGAAAAAACATCCATTGAAAATTTGGAAGACTTTGCGAAAGAAAAAGGATACCAGTTTTACACTAATTCAAGTGTAGAAAATCATTTCCTTTTCCCAAATGAAAGGTATACTTCTACAAAATTTGTTGTATACGATTTGAACGATATATCAAAAAAATTGTTTTTTATCTTTCATGATTCATATTCGCCAAAAGCTTATACAGGAAATACTTATTGTGGATTATTTAAGAGAAAATCAAAATGAAAAAATGAAATAAAAATAATAAGACGGGATTGGTTTGACATTCTGAGCTTTAAAAAAAGATTAAAAACAGGAGATAGTTATATTGACAAAAAAGTTACAATCATTACTGAAAGGAAGGAAATAGATAGGACTATTGTAAATTCAAGAAATATTAGGGAATTTATTGAAATCAATAATTATTTATTGAAAAAGGAAGTGAATTATTGAAAAGAATGAAATAATGCCAGTGCCCAACATGCTATAAACTCAAGTGGGCAGTAAGAACTAATATGAAATGTAATATAGGAATATTTATTATTTTAGCGTAATATTTGGAGCTTAAGCGCAGACTCCCGAAGGGCACAAGCTTAAAAATAGTTACTGTAAGTTTAATAAGCTAAATAATAATTGTACCTTTGAGAACTATTTAGTAGAAAAAATATGTCACTTTGGAATAACGAAACAGAAATACAATTTTTTAATGAGGCATTAAGAAACTTTGCTTCACCAGAACAGATCTTTTATAACCTTAATTCAGGATATTTTGCTTACGTTCCTAAAAGTTTGGATGGAGAAGGTCAGACTTTGCAATCTAGAAATTCATTAATTGGACAGTTTACAGAAAAATGGACAAAAGACCTTTTTTCTCCTATTGCGAGACAATTGAAAGTTTAGAAAGCCTTTCAAAATTAATAAGAGAATTGTTAAGTCAAGAAATGAATTACTTCTCCTCAATGGTATCCAAACCTAAACTTGGAGAAATTATCCGTATTGCTAACCAGGAAATCACTGATGTAGCAAAAGCTGAAAAATTCCTACAAATGATAAGATAAGCATGAAAAATTATAATCGAGAAGGAACAAAAACAAGTTCATTTGGAACATCCGGAAGAATAAACCATGATTCTTCAAAATTTTATAATTCAAAATTGTATAAAGAATTAAATAAAAAAAAGGAAATTTCAAAAATCACAAACGAATTTCCTAAAAAACTATTAAATAAAATAATTCATGGTTCATGTGAGCAGATGACAGATTTACCAGACAATTCTGTGCATTTAATGATTACCTCCCCGCCATATAATGTCTCTAAAGAATATGACGATGATTTATCATTAAGTGAATATTTAAATTTGCTAAAAAATGCTTTTTCGGAAACTTACAGAGTATTAGTTAATGGTGGTCGTGCTTGCATAAATGTTGCCAACCTGGGAAGAAAACCCTACATCCCTCTTTCTGACAATATTTCAAAAATGATGATTGAAATAGGTTTCAATATGAGAGGAGAAATTATTTGGAATAAAGCAGCTAGTGCAAGTCCTTCAACTGCTTGGGGAAGTTGGCAAAGTGCAGCTAATCCAATATTGCGAGACATTCATGAATATATATTGGTCTTTTCTAAAGGAGACTACAAAAGAGAAAGACAAACCTATGAATTAGAAAAAAGAAAGAACACTATTTCAAAAGAGCAGTTTATGGAATGGACAAAATCTATCTGGACGATGAATGCAGAAAGTGCGAGAAGGATTGGTCACCCTGCACCATTTCCTGAAGAATTGCCATATAGATTGATACAATTGTATTCATTTACAAATGACATTATCCTTGACCCATTTATTGGTAGCGGTACAACTGGAGTAGCAGCATTAAAATCAGACAGATTCTATTTTGGATATGATACAGATATAGAATATATTAAACTTGCGGAAAAAAGGCTAGAACCGTTAAAAACTCAAATGAAATTTATATAAATCCAATCTTTAAATAATTCAATTCTGTTTTGCCGGAATCCTTTGTAAACCAATCATCCTGAACACAAAAAAATTCTTCACATTTTTACCACTTCTGATAATCGGAATTGTATCAGCAGGTTCAATCTTTTCAAAATAATTCTCATATAAATCATAAGGGCTTTTAAAATCCCGGCTTGTGGTTATAAAATAAGCATCCATACCTTTGTTAAAACCTCCTCTTTTTTTATTTATCCATGCATATTTATGGATCCGTTCAAGACTGCCAATTGCGAGAACTTTTTTATTTAATTGCCTGGCAACATAATAATCAAGATTGGCTGCCGGAAACCAGCGATACGAAATTATCACTGCATTCGTATCAATTAAATTTTGTTTTTTGTCGCGCTCAACTATGTTTGAAAACTTTTCACCTAATTGCTCCCAGCCATACATATCAAGCGAAAAATCATTTTTACCCAAAGTTTTTACATCAGTTGACTTATCAAGATTTAACCAACCATAATTAATTTGTCCAAATCCTAATATCAAAATAATTATTAAAAAATAAAGTGAAAATTGTATTGGTACAGGAAATAAAACTTTTCCTGGCTTCCTAACTGAAAGCTCTTCCAAATAAGCAGCAGCTATTAATATCAGGCTCAAATAGGCAGGTCCTGTCCAGTGAGGAAGTGTGCTTCTGAACAAAGAAAATACAAGAAAAGTAAAAATCAGAGGTAAACTCAAAAATAAAAGTAATCTTACATGTTGCGAATTTAAAAATTTCTTTTTTCTGAAAATTGCAATTAAAGCAAAAATTATTATTACAAAATTTACAGGATTATTGTAAAATATCTGACCGAAAAATTCTGTTGCAAAATAATCCAACCTCAACATACTTCCCGTAACATCAACACGTTCGCCCTGAAAAGTGAAACTAATAAAATCGTTTTGAATATTCCAGATAAGGATTGGCAAAACCAAAATTAAAGACAACAAAAGCGACAGATAGATGGTTTTACTTTTAAGCCAGTTTCTGTTATAAAATAAAATATATAATCCTGCACCAAACCATAAAAAAACAGAAGTATATTTTGAAAGCATCCCTAATCCTATTGTCACACCGGCAAGCAATAAATAATTCCGGCTTTTTTTTGATTGACTTTTATCAGGTAAAGAATTTAATAGAAAATACATACTTAACAACCAGAAAAGAAGCTGGGGAGTATCAGGTAAAATAAATATCCCTGCTATTACAAAACAATAAATTGAAGCTGTAAATAATAAAGCAGCATATAAGCCCGTGATTGAATTTTTTAACTTTTTCGCAATCAAAAATATCAGCCATGTATTAATTGAACCGAAAATAATTGAACTCAAACGCAAGAAAATTTCATCCTGAAAAAACAAATCAAATGAGAACATTTGGATAATAAATCCTACCATCGGAGGGTGGTCAAAATGGCTCCAGTCGGGATACAAGGCATAAGTCCAATAATAAACTTCGTCATTGCCAAGTTCAATAAAAAAAGCAATAAATGCCCTGATAACAGTTGAAATTATTATCAGCCGGATTAATGTTTTTTTTATTTTATTTTCTTTGTCTTCCAATTTTTTTTCTTCTTCTAAAATAAATAATATTAATTATTACAAAAATAATAGTTGCAAAGCCAATTATTCTGAGCAGCCAGGTTTTATATAAATCTATTTCGGCAAGCCGGGTTTTTTCCGGTTTATCGCCTTTATATCTGAAAACAGGATTTAAATAAAAAACATTTCTGTTCGGGAAGATAATTTCAGTACGAATATAAGTATCTTCAGGTTTAATTTTGTACTTTGCACATTTTGTGTCAGCTACAGTTTTTTTTATTTCACCATTTTGACCGATAAACCTGAATTCTTTTGCCTTATTACTCACTTCAACAATTAATGTATCACCCGAAACTTTAACTTTATTCAGAGTGGCAATTTCGTCTATTTTTTGTTTTTTAACTTCAAAGCTTTCACCTAAAGGGCGATAGATATCTGCGCCAAAAGCTTTTCCTTGTTTTAATGCTTTAATAACACTATCAGCGGCAAGACTTTCGGTATTAATAAAAGTACAGCGGTGACCTATTTCATCAGGATTGGTAATATCATGTGCATCATCATCACTTAAAATAGTCGCAAAATGACCTGTCGAAAGTGCTGAATCCCAATGCGCTGTTGAAATTCTAAAATTATTCAATACTTCTATTCCGTCATAATTGGTTAAAAACCTGAAATCTTCAGGAGAATAAGCACCCCTGAGTTTAGGATGGGCTATATAAACCAATTCATTTTTTTCTCTAAGCGAATTTAAAATATGTTGTTTATGATGAATATTCTGAAAAAACATGTAATCTTTCCAGTTAACTTTTTCTGAACCAATACAAACCTGATGATGTTTCAAAATACTGTAACCATGTTCATAAACCGGAATATATGACTCATTTTCAATGCCATGTTTGTTAATTTTCATATAATCTGATGTAACAATAATATCATATCCAAGGTATTTATAAATACTGTCAATTTCTTTATTTGAATTTTTCCAGCCATTAGTTAATCCCATCCATGCGTACGACTGGATCTGGAAATTTCCTTTCCTCCACAAAGTTCTGTCTATATCCTTGTATGGATTGAATATTTTGTCACCTGAAAAAACTTTTATCTCAGGAAACTTATAAACAGGAGCAATCAGATATTGAATCAGTATTATTGAAAAAAAGATTATTAGAAAACATAAAAGTATTCTCAGGATAATAACAAATATTTTTTTTAAAACTTTAATCATAAACTTTAATACGCTATAATGATAATAATATTTTAAATCCAACGGCAAATTTAATACGTTTTGTAACATAAAAAAGTTCAAGGTTGAGAATATAACATTTAACATTAACCCTTGAATCGCAAAATCATAGTAATAAAAAATCAAAACCTTCCAAAAAATGGAAACAAGCTTGATTAAAAATTAATCATAGAAATTATTCTCAAATTGGGAATGTTAAAAATATTTTATATCTTTGAACTTTTTAAAAATTAATGTTATGAGCACTTTTAAAATTTTTATCGTTGAAGATGATGAATTATACGGTAATATGTTAAAGCATCACTTATCTCGTAATCCCGATTATGAAGTGGAATTATTTTTAACAGGCAATGATTGTTTAAAAAACCTGTATAAAAATCCTTCTTTTATCTCACTTGATTACAGACTGCCTGATATGTCGGGACATGAAGTCCTTAAAAGCATTCTTGAATATAATTCTGAAATACCTGTTATTATTGTTTCCGGCCAGGAAGATATTACTACAGCAGTTGAGTTATTAAAAGAAGGAGCTTATGATTATTTTGTAAAAGATGACAATACTAAAGACAGGTTATGGAATGTAATTAATAAAATAAAGGAGAACTTTGAATTAAAACAGGAAATCAGCGAACTGAAAGAAGAAATCGGAAAAAAATACGAATTCAGTAAAATAATAATTGGTAACAGCCCTGCAATAAAAAAAGTATTCGGTTTGATAGAAAAAGCTATCAATTCAAATATATTAGTTTCATTAACCGGCGAAACAGGTACAGGCAAAGAACTTGTTGCAAAAGCCATTCATTACAACTCTTCAAGAAGCAAACAACCATTTGTAGCAATTAATGTTTCTGCAATTCCTAAAGAGCTGATTGAGAGCGAATTGTTTGGACATGAAAAAGGTGCTTTTACCGGAGCTACTACCAGAAAACTCGGCAGGTTTGAAACAGCAAATAAAGGTACTTTGTTTCTTGACGAAATCAGTGAAATGGATAAAAGTATGCAGTCAAAACTTTTGCGCGTTATTCAGGAAAGAGAGCTTACAAGAGTCGGCGGAAACGAAGTTATCAAATTTGATATAAGACTGATTGTATCTACAAATAAAAACCTGTCCCAGTTAGTAAAAAAAGGTAATTTCAGAGAGGATCTGTATTATCGCCTTTTAGGCTTACCAATTGAATTACCACCACTCAGATACAGAGGAGATGACATTTTAATACTTGCAAAATATTTTGTTGATGAATTTTGTAAAGAAAATAAAATGAAGAAATTAATCATTTCTACTGATGCTCAAGAAAAATTAATGAAATATCCTTTCCCCGGTAATATTCGTGAATTAAAAGCAATTATTGAACTTGCAGCTGTTTTAACTAACTCGGATATAATTGACGAAAATGATATTTCATTTAATACTACAAATACAATTACCGATTTTCTTTTGGAAGAAAACACTTTGAAAGTTTACATCAATAAAATCATAAAACATTATCTTCAAAAATATGATAATAATATATTGATGGTAGCGAAAAAACTTGACATAGGCAAGTCGACAATTTACAGGATGATAAAACATGATGAAATTTAATTATATATGGATTCCGAAGAATTATATAATCTGACAAATATAGAAGCATTTGTAGGTAATAATAAAAAAATTATTGATAATATTATTGATATTTTTCTGAATAACACACCCGAAATGCTTTCAATTATCAATAAAGGTTTAAAAGAAAAAGATTATAATAAAATTTCATTTTACTCACATAAATTAAAATCTTCAATTGACAGCTTCAGTATTAATGAATTAACATCAGAAATAAGATTAATTGAAAATTTTTCAAAAGAAAAATCCAACCTTGAAGAACTCCCGCAACTCATTAATAATCTTAATGTTATTATGAACCGGGTAATACAAAAAGTCAAAGATGATTTTCATAAAGCTTGACACATAATTTATGACATTTTTTATTTTTTGGTATTAATGAATGATTAAACAATTAATTTTGCAAATAATTAAAGTATTAACATTTAAATTAAACAAAAATGGCAGGAGTAAATAAAGTTATTTTGATTGGGAACCTTGGAAAGGACCCCGATATTTTTAGTTTTGAAAACGGAGTTAAAAAAGCATCATTTCCATTAGCTACATCCGAAAGTTATAAAGATAAAGAAGGTAACAAGGTTGACCAAACCGAATGGCACAATATTGTATTGTGGCGTGGTCTGGCTGAAGTGGCTGAAAAATATTTAAACAAGGGAAAACAGATTTTTCTGGAAGGAAGAATAAAAACCCGCTCATGGGACGACAAAGACGGTAACAAAAGATACATTACCGAAATTTTAGGCGATAACATGACTATGCTCGGAGGACGCCGAGACCAGAATGAAACCCAGCAAAACAAAGTTGAGGAACCGGATGCACCCGAACCCACATTGGAAGACGATTTGCCTTTCTAAAATAATAAATTATTCATATTTGGAGTAATTAATAATTTTAAGGAAGTTGATGAGAAGTCAGGATGTTTGAAATTATTATGGATATAATATCGTTTCTTTTACATCCATTTTCTTTTTTTGAAATATGATATCATTAAAAAGACAATCACTACCATTGAAATGATAATTATCCAAAATGCTTTGGGGTCATTTGAAAAAGGTAGACCAAGATTCATACCATATAATCCTGTAATAAAAGTAAGGGGAAGCAATATCGCGGATACCATTGTAAGCACTTTCATTATTTCATTTATCTTGTTAGTCTGCAGCGAATCAAATGTTTTTGACAATCCCTCGATCAACTCCTGGTAGTCTTCGGTCATATCCCACATTTTTTGGTAATAATCAAGAATATTACCCCAATAGTCTTCCATATTTTCTGCAAAACCTTTAATAGCACCGGTTTCAAATTTACTGAATAACCTTAGCTGAGGCTTGAACATAGTGTTGAGTAATATGATATTTTTCCTGTTAACCGAAATTTGTTCAATTGTTTTTTTAGCCCGTTTACTAAATAGTTCCTGGCTAATATATTCCAATTCACTTCCTACCTTGCGTATCATCAAAAGTGATTTCGTCATTAGCTTTTCCAATATTTTGTATAATAATGCATCGCTTGAATTAACTTTAAACTCTTCTTTTCTGGCTTCCTGTTCAATGGCATCTTTAAACATTTGGGTAACTATCCAATGCGATTGACCGATAGTAATTATATAATCTTCGCCCCAAAAAATTTTAACCTCTTTGGTTTGTAAAAATATATCCGATTTGTCAAAATCAGGAAAGTGCAATATAAGAAAATAATAATCGTCGTAAATATCAATTTTGGGTCTTTGGTTATAAGTGCGACAGTCTTCAATATCAAGGGGATGAAAATGAAAATTATCTTTCAAATATTCAAGGTCTTCTTCAGTTGGGTTGAGAATGTGGTGCCACTTTAATGTGCCTATTTTTATAGTTTCAATCATATACTCTCCCCTTTTTTTATTGATTTTTACATTCCGGTAGTATTTTTTGCGGCTCAAATGTAAGCAATTTTATTAAAATACTAAAATTCCTTTAGATAATTCAAGACAAATAATTATAAAAAATGGTTGCCTGTTTTTATTTAACTTACCTTTTCCATTTAAAAGTATTGATCATTCGTTCAATGTCCTGTTTCAGAAAATCAATTACAGGAGCTAATGAATCATTGTTGGGGACTATATTAAAATACAAAGCGCCTCTTAAAAAATGCTTTGTACTGTCGGTGATAAAAAACTGGTAAGGTGAAGCAGCACCTATTCCTTTAATTTCATATATCAAGCCAAATGTTTTATCATATTCATTAATGATAAGTTCCTCATTAATTGCACTTGCCTTTGGAATATGCTTTACTACCATTGTCCGTGCATCTTCAAGATAATCTGTAAGGTTATTATTAATAACTTTATAACTTAAATGTAATCTCCCTTTAAATTGAGGGAAATCAATATTTATCCAATAAGGTTCATCAGGGGCAAATTTGTCGGGGGTAATTTGTGCATAAACCGGATATTCAAATGTATATGGATATATTGAATCAAGAAGCCTGTATTGTTTTTCTGGCAGGTCAATCCTGAAATAACCTCTCGGCTTCGGAACATAATCATTTCCACAGGAAAAAAATAAACTTATCAGAAATGCTAAAAGAAATACTGCCGGAGAATATTTATTTTTTATCAACATTTTTCTTAATTGTAACTTTAATTTGTTTTATTCTTCGTTTATCAACCGAGATAATTTTAAATATAAAATCATGGAAAGCTATACTTGTATCATTATCAGGAATTTTCCCTTCAAGTTCCAGAATCACTCCTGCCAATGAATCCGGGTCACCATTAACTTCATCAAAAATTTCAGGATCAACTTTAACAATCTTACAAAAATCTATTAACGTAGTTTTTCCTTCAAAAATATAATTATTATCATCAAGTTTTTTATAGCTGAACTCATCATCTTCAATATCAAACTCATCGCTTATATCCCCAACAATTTCTTCAAGTATATCTTCTAGTGTAATAATACCTGAGGTTCCGCCATATTCATCCACAACTATGGCAAGGTGTATTTTTTTTTCCTGAAATTCTTTCAGCAGGTCGCTAATTTTTTTATTCTCAGGAACATAAAATGCGGGTCTGAGCAAATCCTGCCATCTAAAATTATTGTCCTTTCCTAAATGAGGCAATAAATCCTTGATATAAAGAATTCCTTTGATATTGTCAAAAGATTCTTCATAAGCCGGTATTCTCGAATACCCCGATTCAAGAATTATTTCAAGCAATTTCTTAAAAATAATTTTTGTGTCAATAGCTGTTAAATCCATTCTGGATTTCATAATTTCCTTAACTTCAATATCTCCGAATTTTACAATTCCTTTAAGAATTTTGGTATTTTCTCCGGCTGAATCTTCATCAGAAGTAATATCAATAGCTTCCGAAAGTTCATTCATTGAAATCTGAAGTTTTCTTTTTGAAAGCATCTTATCAATTACCGAAGTTGACCTGACCAAAACCGAACTTAATGGATAAAATATTTTAATTAAAATCTGAAGAGGTATTGCCATTATTTTTGCAAATCTCACTGAAAATTGTGTTGCATATATTTTAGGCATAATTTCACCAATAAACAAAATCAAAGCTGTAATTACAATT
>JAUWKH010000344.1 GCA_030614305.1 Bacteroidota bacterium | reverse complement strand
TCACATTTAATCAAACGACTTTATGTGCAAATACACATTAATTCAAATGATAATGCGTACAAGATTACTGTTTTTAACAATAACTCTATAGCCTCAATTATTCTCAAGCGGAACTTACTTTGGGTTTTCTTTATTTCATAGGGGTTAGCTATATATTTTTCGATTTATGTAGCAACAGAACTATTAATTTATAAAACTGATTGAAAATTAAATAGCTTGGAAATGTAGCAACTATTGTTTATATTTGCGACATGTATTTACAATTCAACAAAAGCAAAGGTAAAAACGGTAAAATATACGAGTCGGTATTGCTTTGCAAAAAGTTTAGGGACAAAGAGACCGGCAAGCCCAAAACAGAGGTAGTCCTAAATTTATCAAAGTATGGTTTAGACAATAAAACCATAACGTCGCTTAAAACGTCAATAAACAAAACAAAAGGTATCCTTGTTGATAGTGAAGATATTAAGATCAACAAGACTATTGACATTGGCTTTGTCCACCTTCTTTTAACAATAATGGATAGGTTGCGAATAACTGAGGCCATAGAAAAAACTTACGGTCCAAAAGCAAATATTATCAGATTAATGATAATAGGAAAAATTGCAACTCAAGGCAGTAAGCTCCATATTTACAATTGGATAAAACGCAATAGTTATATTTCACAACGGTTGGGTATTGATGTAGAAGCCCTCAAACTTGATGACCTATATTTTGAACTGGGTGAATTTAGCAGGATGCAAACAAAGATTGAAAAGAAATGGAATGTTTATCACCGCAGCCGCCATAAGGATATATACTTATATGACATAACAAGCAGCTATTTTGAAGGGACAGAAAATGCCCTTTCAGCTTTTGGGTACAACAGGGATGGGAAAAAAGGAAAGAAACAGATAACGATAGGGCTTATTACTGACAGTAAAGGCTTTCCTTTGAAAATACAGGTATTTGAAGGTAATGAGGTTGATTACAAAACTGTAAACGGGCAATTAAAAGCCATAAAAGAACAATTTGGTGCGAAATCTATAGTTCTGGTAGGAGACAGGGGGATGCGTATCCGATTGAATTTAGAAGAATTGTCAGAAAGTGAAAAACAGAATATCTCATACATAAGTGCCCTATCAAGCAGTGAAATAAGGGCGTTGATAAACGACAAGGTTATTCAGTTGGAATTATTTTCGAAAGATCTAGTTGAAATTGAAGATGGGGGGATTAGGTATATATTGTGCAACAACCCTGTCCTGCAAAAAGAGAAGAATCAAACAAGGGAGGCTTTGAAATCAAGATTTGAAATAGAGATATCATCAATAAAAAGCTCATGGGATAAACGCCATGAACAAAACTTGGAGAACATTGAGAAAATAGGAAAAGGACATAAAAACAAAAAGCTTGTTACAGCATTTACAGAGAAAAAACTTGACAACTTTAAATACAGGACAACCAAGGCTTTGAAAAAATACAAGGTGTCAAAATTTTATACAGTAATAATTTCTAACGATGAATTTAAGGTCGATTATGACCTCCAGAAATATCAGGAAGAAAAAACTCTTGATGGTAAATATGTAATAGAAAGCACTGTTGCAAAGGAGGATATGGACACAAAACAGGTAAGGGGTAAATATAAGGAGCTGCAAAATGTAGAGCATGCTTTTAGGGACATGAAGACTGATAAATTAAATATCAGGCCAATTTTTCATATAAACGAAGATCAGACCAGGGGCCATGTTTTTGTTTGCATGTTTTCATATGCTATTGTTAAAGAGTTAGAGACGGTAATATATCCTTGGTTAAAAACATATAACAAAAAAAATAACTGCAAACTATCATATCATGACATAACAGATGAATTAAACAATATTAAAGTGAGTGAATTGAAGATGGGTCACAAATTAAAGAAAATTATGATACCAGAATTAAATGTGATCCAAAGTGAAATGGTAAATATATTTAACATTAAAATAGAGAAGCTTATGACAGTGTAACTACAGAACCATGAAAAATATCTGCCCTAAGCCCTGTTAAACCTCGATTTCTTCAAGTAAGTTCCGCTATACCTGAAATAGTTGGCAGATTAGATGCTGCCGATGGTGATGCTGTTATAAGATATGGAATGGACAAACAGGTATCACAAATGTGGAATGGTATTATTGGAGCTCAATTTCAAGTAAATAAAAGATGGATGTTTCGCACAGAATGGGTAGTTATTGGTGATAGAAAATCGGGACTGGTTTCATTAAATTATAG
>JAUWKH010000022.1 GCA_030614305.1 Bacteroidota bacterium | reverse complement strand
ATGGGCTTTTTGAAATAAATTCTTTTTCATCCTTTGCCTTGATCATTTTAATTGTAGCAGGGTTTCCGGCAATAAACAACCAGTCAGGAGGTGCAAGCATCATAATTGCATCCCTTGAAGATTCGAAGAGTGTACGGTATTTTTTCTCGCTCTCCTGCAAATCAGCAGTGCGCTCTTTTACTTTATCTTCAAGATGCTCGCGGTATTTTGTCAATGCTTCTTCTGTCTTCTTACGTTCTGTGATATCACGTGCAATTATCAAAACACCTGATGGTTTATCATTTGTAGTAATAAGTGATGATTTTATTTCTACAGGTGTTTTATTTTCTTTTTTGTTAAAAAATTCCATTCTGTAATTAGAGATTCCGCTATCTCCGGCAGAACGCTTGTTAAAACGTTCATAAGAATCAGCAAGCAGGTTAGCAGGCAATACATCATTGATATTCATCTTCAATGCTTCATTTTTATTATAACCGCTTAGTCTCAAACCTTCCTTATTAACATATTTAATATTCCCTTTCAAATCAAGTAAAAGAATGACATCTTTTGCTGTTTCAGCTAATTGGCGGTATTTTATTTCACTCTCACGTAATTCTTTTTCAGCTAATTTATTTTCAGTGATATCAATAACAATTCCCCTTAATCCAATACATTTATTATCTTTTTTGATTGGAGAAGAAAATACCTGCACAGGAAATTTAGTGCCGTCTTTTTTAATGGCAGTGTATTCATTATCTTTAATAAATTTTCCTTTTATAATATCCGGAAATAATTTATTTATTTTTACAGTATCCTTTTTTATAAATAATTCAGAAAAATTTATTCCATTATCAACATCTTTTTGTGTATAACCAAATAAATTAAATCCTGTATTATTTGCATAAATTATTTTTCCTTTATCATCAGTTTCAAAAACTGTTTGCGGTAATAGATTGGCTAATTCTTTAAATCTTTTTCCACTTTCCTGTAATGCCTTTTCTGCCTTTTTCCATTCGCTAATATCACGTGTAATTGCCTGAAAATACCTTTTGTCTCCTATGTAAAATGATTTACCTGTGATCTCAACAGGCAGTATTGTGCCATCTTTTCTGCGCTGGTTTACATCAAACATCATATCCTTTTCCAAACCATCCCGTATTTTCTTAAAAGCTTCCCATCCTCTTGAATCAGCATCAATTTCTTTGATAGTCATTTTTAATAATTCTTTTTTATTATATCCAAGTGACTCACATGCTGCTTTGTTAACACCAATAAACTTACCTTTCTCATCTGAAATAAATATTGCATCTTTGGCTGATTCAAACAAAGTGTGGTATTTTTTTTCTGATTTATATAACTTACGGTCCATATTTTTTTTATAGATACCGATTTCAATAGCTGCTTTAATTTCTTTTTCATGAAATGGTTTTACAATATACCCGAATGGCTCTACATCCTTTGCTTTTTTAATCAAGCTATCATCAACATAAGCAGTAATAAATATAACCGGAATATCAAGCTCATTTTTAATTATTTTAGATGCTTCAATGCCGTCAAATTTTCCAGGCATAACAATATCCATTAGTATTATATCGGGCTTGAGTTGTTTTGCCATTTCAATAGCCTCTTCACCGGAAGAAGCTATTCCAACTACATCATATCCCATGTATTCCATGCGTTCTTCCAATTGAGTGGTTATTGTAGCTTCATCGTCCACTATTAATATTCTATACATGTTTCGTTTCATTATTTGTAATTTTAAATTTAATTATAAATTTTGCACCCTTACTTCGTTGAACCTCAATTTCCCCTTTTAATTGCTGTGTGACTAAATTTCTTACTAATTTAAGACCCAAGGAATTGGTATTATAAGGGTCAATATCATCAGGTATTTGTGAACCATTATCTTGTACTTTCAAAATAATAGTGTTGTCATCATATTTCTGCATTAAAACTTCAATTGTTCCTTTTTGATTTTCTTTAAATGCATGTTTAAAAGAATTGGATATCAACTCATTCAGAATAAGTACACAGGGGATAGCCTGAATTATTGAAAGATAAATGTCAGAAATATTAACTGCTGTCATTATCATTTTTTTATCAGCATAAGCCGATGATAAATAACCGACCAATTCATTAACATGGCTTTCCATATCAATTTTGTCAAATATTTCACTCCTGTAAATTTGTGAATGTATAAGAGCCATTGTATGAATTCTGGCTTTAGCATCTGTGAATAAATTGATTGCATTTTGATCGTTAGTACGCATGCTGCTCATATCAAGTATGCTTGAAATAACCTGCATATTGTTTTTTACCCTGTGATGGATTTCTCTTAAAAGAAGTTCTTTTTCTCGTAATGATTTTTTAAGTTCACTTGTGCGTTTTTCTACTTTTTGCTCTAATGTTTTACTGTATGCCAATAGTTTATCCTCAAGTGTTTGCTTTTTTTTACTTAAGATGCTGACAACAAATGCTACTAAAATGAACATTATTGCACGTATTATATCTATATATGTTGGTGTTTCAAGGTGACTTATAATGTGTGATACCAATAAAAGTAATGCAAGAAATACTGCAACTAATATACCTTTGCGTGTCCACCACAAACTTGAAAGAATAATTGGAACATAGAATAAATGAGTAAATAGAACCTCAACTTTTAAAACAAAATGAAAGTAATAGGTTGTTAATAAACATATAGTTAGTAAAATACCAATAACTATAATTTTATATAGTTCAGTATTTTTTGAACTATTTATTTTCATCTTATAATATTATTTCAAAATTATAGAATATAAACAGGGTTTAATAAAAGTTTTACAAAATAAGCATAAAAACATAATAAGTCAATGTTTTTTGGAGGGTATTTTAAAATTTTCTATTTTAGCGTCATATTATTGATTTTTCACACTTTATAATATTTTTGAAAATGAAAATTATTAAATGGATCGCTCGTATCACAGGATTTTTATCCGTTGTTTTTTTTCTTGTATTTATGATAGGCGAGGGAATACCCGACTTATCTGATGAACAAAACGGTCAACTGGTAACAATGATATCACTTCTCGGAATTGCAGTTTTAGGATATATTTTTGCATGGTTCAGGGAAAAAGAAGGCGGAATTATCCTGATCTTTATAAGTGTAATTATGGGATTATATCTATTGTATTCATCGGAAAATAATGTTTTAGCAGCAATTATTTATTGCCTGCCGTTTTTAATTCCCGGAGTGCTTTTTTTAGTTTATGGGTACAAAACTGCTATTGATAAGTAGCATAGATATTTGCATCATTTCTGTATCCGGGCATATCCAGATACCAATTTGTATAATCTTGTCCAGCTGATTGAGCCCAAGTGGCAAATTTTAAATAAGCAGTCAAAATGTCGGCTTTTTCAATCGGGTAATCAAAACTAACAGGTGTCTCAATTGCCCATGGTAAACCATTTTCGGTTGTGTAATACCTTCCTTCTGAGGGTTCTGAATCATCATTGAATGTTCCAAAATAAGATGAATTTACTAAATCTGTTGGTGGATTATCTTTCAAATGTACTTCTTTACCTCTTTCCTGATTTATATAAATAAACGGATTATAGGGTTCAAATCCTAAAGCTATTTGAGGATTTGAGAAATAAGCAGTAACTGTAATAGTATCGGTAACAACAGTAAGTCCGCCGGGAACAGTATTAAAAAAAGATGCATTATAAATTGTATTGATAGCATCATAAAAAATAATTACTGTATTATTAGCATGACCATTTTCATAACCTTTAGCATTAAGATTAATATTACCGGTAACCTGTACAAACCCTGTAATATTACCAACACGGTTAGGGTTGACTGGAATTGAAATACCAAATCCGTTATTTAAGCTTGCACCTACTGCCATAACATGACATTTGGTAATAATGTCAACGATTAGATTCTGTGCATTAGTAACAATGTGATAGTGGAAATCAAGTACAAGGTCGTTAAAATCATAATCTCCCTGACCGGGCCATAGATCTTCGTAGGAAAAAGTTCCGAATTCGGTTTCATTTGGATAATAATTATCAAAGGCTCTTTCAGGATCGTTGGGATAATCGTCATTAACATCAGGCACACCGTCACCATCAGTATCCTCTGTACTAGGTGTCCCTGATCCGGGATTACATGCAGTTTGAGGAATATAACATTCGCAATAAGTGACTGATGGTCCGATGTTTCCATTATTATTTTCAATTCCATCAGCATCACAAATGTCCATATTGCCCGTAATAGATGATCCTCCATTGATATTTGTTGTTCCAGAAATATCGATTCTAGCACATCCTGTGCCCGGACCAATCAAATCGTCGTTTATTATCAGGTCTCCGGTTTGTAATAAAGCACCGTCACTAAAAGTGCTTGTGCCATTGAAATGTGTACTACCTGTAACCTGTATATAACTATAATTGTTTAGATCGTCATTTTGATTGAAGTGACCTGAAACAACTATCTTACACCAATTATCAATTAATCCGTTTCCATTATTATTAAAATGTCCGGCAATGTTAATAGTTCCTTCATTAGTAAGATGTGAATTATTATTTACATGACCACTGGCATTGATTAGTCCTGTATTTTGTAAATGCCCTCCTGAGTTGATAGTAATACCAACAACATTCATTGTTCCGATATTTATGAAATCGCAATTATTATGAACAGTAAGATTGTTACTTGACGAGACTATTCCGAAATTGTAAAAAAGGTCCAACTTATTAGTATTTAAATTATTATATGTAAGTGTTCCTGGTTCACTAATATAAATATACCCACCTGAGTTTCCTTGAACTGTAATGTTTTGCGCAGTCAAATTGCCACAGATAACTATTGTTCCGCCATTCATTTTAAGGTTGTTGATAGTAACATTTTCTCCTTCAGGAAGGCAAATATGATCTCCAGAATTCACTGTTACGTTACCATATGCACCTGTTGTCAAACTTCCTGTACAACCTTCATTACATTCAGGATCTATTATTACGGTTTTTAAACCGTCAGCTTTTCCAAAAGATGAATTATTAAAAGTGTAACTTATTTCAGCTTGGTTTATCTCAATGCTGACTAAATCAAAAATTCCTTCAGCATTGTGGTTTTCAACAAAAATTTTCTCAACTCTTGTAGGTAATGTTAGTATTGCAGTGTATTGATAATATTCATCTGACATACCCGAGGTTAGCAGCTTTCCGCCTGCAGCAGGACTTCCCTCATAAATTTTAAATATATGCGGTAATTCTCCTGTATGAGATGGAACATAATTTAATTGTACAGTGATTTTTTGTGTGCTGTTAAATAAAAAATCCTGATCAACAACAATGTCCTGAAATTTTGTTACTTTATTATCTGGGATATCTTCATTATTTTTTTTGCAACCGAAAATTAAAATCATTAATAATGTTACAAAATATAAAGTTTTAAAAAATTTAGTTGTTTTCATATTCTTTAAATTTATTTTAATATTAAAAATACAAAGATAACAAAATTTATTCCAAAATACGAATTGGTTCTAAATGAATTTATTAAGATAAATTTGTTAATAAATCATTCCAAATATGGGAAGATATTTTCCATTATGAGAATTATTTAAAGTAAAGCATTGTATAAAACCTCCACTGGATGCAAAGCTTTTCGTCCAGTTCCGTCAAATATCTGTTGACGGCAACTAATGCCTGGAGCAGCAATAATAGTTTCTTTGGCAGATTTTCTGATTTCAGGAAATAATATTAATTCGCCAATTTGTATTGATAAATCATAATGCTCCTTTTCATAGCCAAATGAGCCCGCCATACCGCAACAACCCGATTGGATTTCTTCAACCTTATAATTTTCAGGAAATGAAAGCATTTCTTTTGTTGGTTCAGTTGAAGCAAGTGATTTTTGATGACAATGCCCATGTAGCTTTATAAATTGGTTTTCTTTTGTGAATTGTTGTTTTGTAATATTTCCTTTCTTTATTTCATTTACAATAAATTCATCAATCATAAATGAATTTTTTGCTAATTTTTTTGCTGCTTCTTTTAAATTTTTGTCAGCAAGTTCAGTATATTCATCACGAAAAGTAAGTATTCCTGACGGTTCAATGCCAAGTAATGGTGTTTCGTCTGAAATTATATCTTTTAATAAGCTGATGTTTTTATTTGCAATTTTCCTGGCTTTTCTCAGCAAACCCTTTGATAGAAATGTTCTTCCACTTTCAAAATGTTTAGGAATTTCAACTGTGTAACCAAATTTGGTTAAAAGTTTTATGGTGGTAATACCTATTTCAGTATCATTATAATTAGTGAATTCATCGGCAAACAAATAAACTTTACCTTTTGGATTTATGTCTTTTTGGATTGTATTTAAATATTTTCTTGCCCATTTTTGTAAGGTTATCTTGTATAATAACGGAATATTTCTTTTTGGGGCAAAACCCAAAACTTTTTTCATTAAACCCGAAGTGAATTTATTTTTGATGATTAAGTTATAAATTCCTGGAAAACAGGAACCTAATTTATTTAGCTGGGATATATAAGCAATAGTTATGGTACGCAAAGGGATTCCATTTGAATCATAATAATGTTGAAGAAACTCGGCTTTATATTTTGTGATGTCAACACTTGAAGGACATTCAGATTTGCATCCTTTACACGAAAGACACAAATCCATAATTTCATAAATTTCTTTGTGGTTAAAAGGATTTTTTTTATCGGAGTTTGTTAGAAATTCCCGTAGAATATTTGCTCTTGCTCTTGTTGCGTTGTTTTCATCGCGTGTTGCCATAAAGCTGGGACACATTGTCCCTCCGATTATTTCCGACTTACGACAATCACCTGAACCAGCACATTTTTCTGCGGCCCGCAAAATTCCCATTTCTTTTGAAAAATCAAAAATTGTTGTAATCTCTTTTGTTTTTTGTCCGGGCTTATACCTGAAACTTGTATTCATTTTTGGAGTATCAACTATTTTTCCGGTATTAAAAATATTATCAGGATCCCATGTAGTTTTGATTTCTTTAATCAAATTGTAATTTTTTTCACCAATCATTAAAGGAATAAATTCACCTCTTAATCTGCCGTCGCCATGTTCGCCACTAAGCGATCCTTTATATTTTTTAACAAGTTTAGCTGTTTCAAGGGCAATTGTATAAAAAAGCTCTATGTCTTTTTTCTTTTTCAGATTAAGGATAGGGCGGAGATGTAATTCTCCTGTGGCAATATGTGCATAATAAACGCAACTTAACCCGTATTTGTCAAGTTGAGTTCTGAATTCTTTTATATATTCGGGCAATACATTGGGATTAACAGCAGTATCTTCAACAACAGGGACGGGCTTTGCATCCCCCGGAATATTTGATAACAAGCCGAGACCGGCTTTACGTAAGTTCCATACTTTTTGTATGTTTTCGCCGAATATCAATGGAAAAAAATATCCCAGACCTGCTTCTCGTAGATCTTTTTCCATTTGCTGAGTGATGCTTAATAATTCTTCTTTGGTTTCTCTTGCAAATTCAACAATCAGAATAGCACCCGGGTTATCTTTAATGAAAAACCTGTTTTTTTTATGTTCAAGATGATCTTTGGTGCAATTCATAATAACATCGTCCATCAGCTCTATTGAACCTGGATTATGTTTGAGAACAATCAGATTGGCATGTAAAGCTTCGTCAATGGTGTTAAAATGAATACAAACAAGAACCTTTTCCTTTGGTGGAAGCGGAACTAAATTTAATTTTATCTCGGTAATAAAGGCAAGAGTTCCTTCAGAACCGGCAATGAGTTTTGAAAGGTTAAAATCTTCGGTGTTTTTTGTAAATGGATTTGTTTCGAGAAGCAGGTCAATGGCATACCCTGTATTTCTTCTTTTGATTGATTTGTCGGGAAATTCTTTGCGTATCTCTTTTTGATTTTTTGTATCTGAAAGTGTTTCGTTAATATTCCTGTAAATAATATTCTCTAAAAAATTGCCTTTGCATTTTGAAATAAATTCTTTATTTGATATTGGTCCGAATTCAGCTGTTGAGCCATCACTTAGAATTGCTTTTACCGAGATAATATGATCGCGTGTGCTTCCGTAAATTAATGAATGTGCTCCGCATGAGTTATTCCCGACCATTCCCCCAATCATACATCTGTTTGATGTGGACGTTTCAGGACCAAAAAACAAGCCTTTTTCTGCAATTACTTTGTTAAGCTCATCCAAAACAACGCCAGCTTGCACCTTTACCCAGTGTTCTTTTTCATTTATTTCAAGAATTTTAGTCATGTATTTTGATACATCTACAACAATCCCTGCGCCTACTACCTGTCCTGCAAGTGAAGTTCCTGCCGTTCTCGGAATTAAAAATATGTGTTCTTCTTTTGCAAAATCAATTAATATTTTAATATCCTTTTCATTTTTGGGCCTCGCAACTGCCAAAGGAACTTCTCGGTATACCGATGCATCAGTGGCATATAAAAGCCTGTTGGTTTTGTCAAAATACAGGTCACCTTCTAATTTTGAATATTTAATATTCTTTAGTTTCCGAAATATATTTGAGACCATTTATTTTTCATCAAATTAATATATATTTTGTATAAGAAGTTTTGCAAAAATGGAATAATTTCGTAAATTTTCAGTAACTTTTCTTGTCTTTTCTTAATTTTTAATATTTTGTTAATTTCGGTTGTTGTGTAGTTTGATTCAATTATTTTTTTTGCAATTTCCTTGCCGCTTGTTAAAGCAAAAGAAATTCCTTCGCCTGTAGTTTTTGATGCTAATCCTGCTGCATCTCCAACTAAAAATATTCTATTGAAAATATATCCTTTGTAACAGTAATTAATTGAGGAACCTTTAATTTCTTTTGTATTGAATTTATAGCCATTGCTTTTAAGGTTTTTCTCTAAAATATTTTTTGCTTCTTTACCACTAAGCTGCCCGGGATGAAAATATACTCCAATGTTTGTGTGATCTTTATGTGGAAATGCCCAGAGAAAACCCGATTTAAGCTTTTTTGGATTTATATACCAGATAAAATTATTTGTTATTTTTGGGATTTCATAATAATAACCAAAGCAAAATTCTGATTTTAATCCAAGATATTTTCTTACAATTGAATTTGATCCGTCAGCACCTACTAAATATTTAAAATGAAATATTTGGTTGTCAATAGTAAAAACTTTATTATCTTCAATTTCTTTAACTTTTGTGTTTTTTAGTATTTGTATATTGCGCGAATTTTTTATTTTACTTAATTGATATTGCCCTAAGTCTAATCTACTTATGGTTTTAATCGGATTAACAAGTGTTATGTTATATCGTTTTTTATTTAAGAAAATAACTTGTTTTGCGAAACTTCTTGTTTTGTTTTCGGGAATATAAAAATTACCGGTTAAATTTGTTAAACCGCCTGCACATACCTTAGGACCGATAATTTCATTTTTTTCAATTATTAATATTGATTTATCGGAGTTTTTCAGTTGATGGGCGCATTCTAATCCTGCTGGTCCGGCGCCAATGATTATTACATCATATTTGTTATTCATTTATTGAAAAATCAATGTTTTATAACTGGCTCTTACTTCTAAATTCTATCACCTAATTTTAAAATTTGTTAAAGTTTATTTAGTAATTCTTTTGCATTATTTTCGTAAAATCCATGTCTGGAGATAATTTTATTAAATTGTTTTTTTGCTTTTTTGGTTTTGTTGACTTTTAGATAACACAGCCCTAAATACCATTCAGCCTGTTGAATGTAATAGATGTTATTATTATTAATAATAGTTTGAAATGATTTTTCTGCTTCCGGAAAGTTATTGGTTTCCATTAAAGAAATACCTGCATATAAATAAGCTGCCATATATGAATCATCCTGTTCAAATAATTGTGAGAATAATTCTATAGCTCTTGAATAATTTGATTTGTCATAATTATGAAGAGCCTCTTTATAAATATCATCATTAGTTATTGTTTCAGCCGACCTTTTTTTAATAGTTTCGTAAGGTTTAAAATACATACTGTATATTTCTGTATTAGAAAGCTTTTTATTATTGGAAAAATAAATAATACTTGCTATGGCTATTATTAAAATTATTATAGCAGCAACAAGATAATATATGTTTTTTTGTATAAAATTTGTTTTATGATCAACTTTGCTTGAAGTATGTTCAGAATGAATATCATTTATTTTTTTATTAAAATTTGCAAGGCCATCATTAATGATAGCATGGTCAATTTTTTTATAAAGCTCAATTTCGGCTTTAAGTCGAGAATTCATTTTCAATTCATTTTCAAATAATTCTAATTCATCCCCAGTCATTTCGCTATTGATATATTTATCAATTAGCTTGTTGTAGTTATTTTGAGTTTTCATAATTTTGTAACTCCTTATATTTAGGATCGTTCTTTATACGATTTATTAATAGATTCTTACATAAGTATTTTGCCCTTCTTGCATCTAAGGCATTTTTGTAATTCAGCATTTTCGCTATCTCGTTAAATGATAGTTCTTTAAGAAATAATTCGATTAATTTTTTACATTTTCTATCTAATTTATTAAAATGCTCGCGGAACAAAAAATATTCTAAATTTAAAATATGTTCCTTATCAATATCGGATTCATCAGTTAGTTTAATAAATATACCACAATCAATAAATTCAGTTTTTTTTATTCTGTGTTTTCTCAAATGGTTTAACCACATATGTCTGCATATTGAATATATATATGTATTGAATGAGCACGTAAGTTCAAATTTATTATTTTTGACTTTTGAAAAAATTATATATAAAGCATCCTGAAATATATCCCATGCTTCGGTTTCGGTTCCGCTGTTATTTTTAATAAGCCGTTTAATTACAGGAAAAAAAGTTTCATATAGATTATTTAAAAAAATGTCGTCATTACTTAGTAATCCTTTAATTATTTCTTTCTCTGAAAAATTAGTCACATTCTATACCTTTATATCATTAATTAAAAAATGTTACACAAAATTAAAAAAAAGTTTATAAAAAAATTTACAAAATACCTTTTCCTTCTCTTAAAATCATAATTTCATCTGTTGTACAATCCACAATTGTTGAAGCTTCATTATCGCCGTAACCTCCGTCAATTACGATATCAACAATATTTTTATATTTCTCATGAATTAATTCAGGATCGGTTGTGTATTCAATTATTTCATCTTCATCATGTATTGAAGTTGACATTATCGGATTTCCTAATTCTTTAACAATTTCACTTACTATATTATTATCAGGAATTCGTATTCCAACGGATTTTTTTTTACTCTGAAATAATTT
>JAUWKH010000125.1 GCA_030614305.1 Bacteroidota bacterium | reverse complement strand
ATTATCTATTCCTTTAATAATTGCTTTCTCATTCAATGGGATTAGATTATGATAACGCTCGGGTAATGATTTTTTTAAACCTTTAATCACATTATCAAGTTTTACAAGAGGTCTCATTTTCAAGAAAGCACCCAACACTACCATATTAAATATCTTAGCGTTTCCCATTGCTGAAGCTATTTTAGCTCCTTCAACTTTATAAATATTAATATCTTTTCTTTGAGTTGGATGGGATATTCCATTTGGGTCGTACAATAAATAACCACCGGGTTTAACAGTATTTTCAAATTTATCCATTGATTGTTGGTTAAGAACAACTGCAGTATCAAATTCAGTAAGAATAGGCGAACTGACTTTATCATCACTTAATATAACGGTAACATTAGCAGTGCCGCCACGCATTTCGGGACCATAAGAGGGCATCCAGCTTACTTCCTGATCCTGCATTATTCCTGAGTATGCAAGTATTTTTCCCATTGAAAGAACACCTTGTCCTCCAAATCCGGCAATAATTATTTCTTCAGTCATATCTTTAATTAATTTTTAATTTTTGATTTTAAATTTTTAATTAAAAAATCGTAATTCGTAACTCGTAAATTATTTAACTAATTCTCCCTCAATTTTAATATCACCTAAAGGATAGAACGGGAACATATTTTCAACCATCCATTCATTAGACTGAACAGGAGCCATTTTCCAACCGGAGTTACAGTTTGAAACAACTTCAACAAATGATAATCCTTTTTTTAATTTTTGGTTTTCAAAAGCTTTTCTGATAGCTTTTTTTGTTTTCCTCACATTAGCAGGTGTATGAACAGCCTGCCTTGTAACAAAGTATGTACCTGGTAGTTGAGCTATCAGTTCAGTAATTTTTAAAGGATTTCCCATTGTAACAATATCTCTTCCATAAGGTGATGTTGATGATTTCATTCCGGGTAGGGTAGTAGGGGCCATTTGTCCTCCGGTCATGCCATAAATACCATTATTCACAAAAATCATTGTAATATTTTCTCCTCTGTTACAAGCGTGAATAGTTTCTGCGGTTCCAATTGCAGCTAAATCGCCATCACCCTGATAAGAAAATACATATTTTTCGGGCATCAACCTTTTCATTGCAGTTGCCATTGCAGGAGCCCTGCCATGAGCAGCTTCCTGCATGTCAATATCCATAAATTCGTAAGCAAGTACTGCACACCCAACAGGTGCTATACCTAAAGTTTCAGACTGGATTCCCATTTCATCCACAACTTCCATAATAATTCGATGGATTGTTCCATGTCCGCAACCAGGACAATAGCTTAGCACCTTGTCGGTCATAAGCTTGGTTTTTTTGTAAACTATATTTTCTTCTTTACGAATGTTATCTTTTTTTATGTTTTCTTCCATGATTGTTAACCTCCGATAATTTTTTGTTCTAAAGCTTCAACTACTTCAGCAGGTGAAGGAATGATTCCTCCCATTTTACCAAAGTGCTCAATTTTAATATTCCTTTCTGCAGCAAGCAAAACATCTTCAACCATTTGCCCGGCGCTCATTTCAACAGAAAGCATTCCTTTTACTTTTTTTGAAAGTTCATTTATTTCTTTTTTCGGGAATGGATAAAGTGTTATAGGGCGAAACAAACCGACTTTTATTCCTTTTTCACGTGCCAGTTGAATTGCTTTTTGGCAAATTCGTGCACTCGTTCCATAAGCAACAAAAACATATTCAGCATCATCACAGGCAATTTTTTCAAATCTTACTTCATCTTGTTCAATTTTTCTATATTTTGCCTGAAGTTTTATATTATGTATCTCTTGTCTTGCGGGGTCAAGATCTAAAGATGTAATAATATTTCTTTCTCTGTCAGGAGTTTTACCTGTTGTTGCCCATGGAGTATTTTTCCTGATTTCTTCATCAGTGAATCTTGGTCTATGCTCGTCAAATTCAACTTTTTCCATCATTTGACCAATAGCACCATCAGATAAAATCAAAGCAGGATTTCGATACTTAAAAGCCAGATCAAATGCTAATTTCACAAAATCTGCCATCTCCTGAACTGATGATGGAGCAAGAGTTATAATATGATAATCACCATGACCGCCACCTTTTGTTGCCTGAAAATAATCGGATTGTGATGGTTGAATGGTGCCTAAACCGGGACCTCCTCTAACAACATTTACAACCAAACCAGGAAGTTCTGCTCCTGCCATATATGATATACCTTCCTGCATTAGACTTATTCCCGGGCTTGATGAAGAAGTCATTACTCTTTTACCACATGCTGCTCCGGCATAAACCATATTAATTGAAGCAAGTTCGCTTTCTGCCTGAAGAACAATCATACCTGTTCTTTCTTCCGGTTTTTCTAACATCAAATATTCCAATATTTCAGATTGTGGAGTAATTGGATAACCAAAATAGCCATCGCATCCTGCACGAATTGCAGCTTCTGAAATCGCCTCGTTACCTTTCATTAATCTTAATTCTTTCATTATTAAGGTTATTTTTTGTTGTTTAAAAATTATATTTTTACCCTGTAAACAGTTATAACACCGTCTGGACATACAATTGCACAATTAGTACATCCCGTACATTTATCATTTATTGCTTGCATATAATGATATCCCTTACTGTTTACTTCGTTTGACATTCCAATTGCATTTACAGGACATGCTGCAATACATACTTCACATCCCTTGCATCTTTCAATATCAACTACAATTTCACCTATAACTTTTGCCATACTAATATAAATTATATAAAATTTTCAAAGTAAATTAAAAACCTACGAATTTAATAAAAATTATTTAGATAATTAATTATTATTAAGCTTAATTGTTCAAAAAACAAGATAAATTTTTAGAATCCGAAAACTTTTATCTTTTGCCTTTCGACCAACGGGAGTCCGTATGGATATCTTTTGTCTTTGTTAAATCCATAGTATTCATCATAAAACTATATCTTTATAAATAATATTACATTTCTTCAAATCGTCCCTGAAAAAATCTGAGATTCTCAGGTTCATATATAAAACGTAATCCTTTAATTGTATCCCGTTTTTTATAAAGAGCAATAATACTTTCGGCAACTTTGTCCATGTGGGAATTTGTGTAAGCCCTTCGTGGAATTGTTAGTCGTACAAGTTCCAGATGCGGTCTGTAATTTTCACCGTTTTTCTTTCTTCCGCTTGAAACATTACCACGTTCCATAGCTCTTACACCTGATTCAACGAACAGAGCTGAAGCCAGTGCCTGTGCAGGATATTCATCCTGATCAAGATGTGGTAGAAATCTTTTTGCATCTAAAAAGATAGCATGAGTTCCCGGTGGTTCTACTATTGGGATACCTGCATCAAGAAGTTTTTCGCCAAGATATTGTGTTTGTTCAACACGGGCTTTGATATATTCAAACTGTATCATTTCTTTCACACCCTGTGCGTGAACAGCCATATCAGCAGCCGACATACCTCCGTTAGTTACAGAACCTTCGTATTTTCTCAGCATTTCCAAAGCTTTTTTATAAAAATCTTCATCATCTTTAATTGCAAGAAAACCACCGATATTCACTAAATAATCTTTTTTGCTTGACACAGTACATCCATCACCGTAACTGAACAATTCACGCAAAATTTTCTTGATTGGAACATCTTTATATCTTGGGTCTTTTTTCTTAATCATATAAGCATTTTCAACTGCACGTGTAGCATCAAACATCTGAGGAATTTTATGCTTTTTGCAAAACTCATAAACCTCTTTTGCATTATCCATAGATACGGGCTGACCACCTGCAAGATTAACACTCAATTCAAAACTGATATAAGGAATACAGCCTTCGCCATGTTCATCAATAATTGCCTGTAATTTTTTTATATCAATATTTCCTTTCCAGATAAATGTTGATTGAGGGTCGTGAGCTTCATCAACAATAACATCAGTAAAAGTTCCTCCGGCAAGCTCCTGATGTAATTTTGTAGTTGTAAAATACATATTACCAGGCACGTATCCATCTTTTATTAAACATTGCGACATAATATGTTCACCAGCTCTACCCTGATGAGCCGGGACTATATATTTATATCCGGTAATATCTTTAAGTGTTTCAACAAATTTAAAATAATCTTTACTTGATGCCTGTGTTTCAACTCCTTCATTATATTTTGACCATTGCTCAACACTTTGTGCTGTTGTTCCTGAATCCGTTAAAAAGTCAATAGTTATATCTTTAGAAGGAAGGAGAAATGTGTTGTAACCTACTTCTTTAATAATTTTTTTACGGTCTTCAATAGTGTCCATTCCAACATATTCTATTGTTGTGATGATATAAGGTTCACAATCAAAATTATATTCAGTTATATCCGGAATTTTCCATTCAAATTTTGCTTCATCATTCCATTCGGGATTATTTATAAGTTTCAAACCGTTAATTTTATCTCTTTCTATGTAAAGCTCGTTTAAAACTTCGGCAATTTGAGTTAGTTGATTATTGTTAAATGAAAGTCGAGGAATTTGAAGAGGAATAATATTGCAGTCTGTAAATCTTCCGTCTAAGAAAATTCTTACACCTGATTTTAAATATAAAGAAGCGGCAAGTGTATTAGTCTGATTTTCTTTAATATGAGGAATAAATTCATCGGCTTTGATATAAATTCCATCACTGCCGGTATAAAACGGAATTCCCTTTAAAAGTGAAGCAAAATATTTTATTTGCTGTGATATCCATATTGCCTGATTTTCATAAACCATTTCTTGAATACCGCGAGCAAAAATCTCCATAGTTCTGCCGGCCATTCCACCGTATGTGTGTAGTCCTTCATATACAACTACCTCATTCATATATTTTTCATAGAGTTTGTATTCGCTTGTTGCAATTAATCCTCCGACATTACAACGAGGATCCTGTGCAGCATCAAGTATACAAACATCTGCCATAGAAGCTATTTTCTTAACTATTTCGTCAAGTTTTTTATCAGCAAATTCCGATTCGATTTCTCTGATGTAAAGAGCATTTTCAATAATCCGTGAAAAATTGATAATCAACGGCACTTTATGTTCTTTAGTTATTTTGTGTGCTTCTTCTAAATTTGAAAATGAAACAGGACGGAAACCGCTTTTGTATAATTCAATATAAACGTAAGGTGTATTTTTATTTTCCTGAAGTTTGATATTTAACGCTTTAATATCAATATTTCCTGAAAATTTTGAATCTTCTTGATCAGACATTATAATTTCAACTGATGCTGAGTAGTCTTTTGTAAGTTCTTCAGGAAGTCTTGAATTGGAAAAAATCACATCACCTTCTGAAACCATAGTTGTTGTGATTAGTTTATGAGAGCCTTTCAGGTTGTGTGTAGGACAAACATAATCAAATCCGAATGTGTTTTTAACAACTTCCTGCAGGTATTCAAAGTTTCGGCTTCCTGCATAAGTTTCATCGCCGATATATAATCCTGAGAGTTGGTCCTGACTCATTGCACTGGTTCCCTGACTCGTCATATCAAAAGTAAGATTGTTGGAATGTATCCAAAAAGTATTAAAAAATGCTTTTTTCAAAAATTCAAGTCTTTCCTTTAAAGTTGTAAAGTCAATTTTTCTAATCGTCTTAATTTTATGTGGTTCAGCTATCATCAT
>JAUWKH010000100.1 GCA_030614305.1 Bacteroidota bacterium | reverse complement strand
TTATCAAAATAAATATCAATATTGCTTAAAAATTCCTTCATTTTATCAGAATACGGAGTTAGTTTTACATAATAAAAATTATCATTTTCATAGTATTCGATTTTATATTCCTTGTCATTATTCAATATTTCGCCTTGTACACAACCTGTAATAATTTTATTTATCTCATTAAAAATCTTATTTGACCCCATGTCATATTTACTTTCCTTGTCTTCATCCTTAATAAATATTTTATCATCATTAATAATTATCAGGTAATCAAATGGGTCTGTATATTGCCATCTTATTTTATTTTCCTTTTTGAAATAGAAAAGACCTTTGCTTATAATTTTTTCGGATAAAAAGCTTAGGTTTTTATCTTGAATAAAATCGCTTTTAATAGTGTTGGTTTTTCTTGACATTTCAGCAAGATTTGATTTAAAGAGCGAAATATCTTCAATGGGTTTATATGATGATTGCGAAAAAGATGAAAAGCAATATAAAAACAAAACAAATAAAACAAGAAATAATTTACTGTTGATTTTCATAAGAATATAAGTTGTTTACATATCTGTAAAAATTTCTAATATATTAAGATTGGTTGATTTAAAGTAAAAAATTAATCGCAAAAAACGCAAAAATACGCAAAAAATCAGCGGTTTATATTAGTTTATCAAGCCGAACAAATTTATAGTTATTTGATAAAGCATATTTAATAAAATTTCTTAAAACATTTATTATTTCAGGATTAATATCGTGGAACAAAATAATATCGCCTGATTTAAGTTTTTTTGTAACTCTTGATAAAATTTTCGCTGGGTCTTTACATTTTGTATCAAAAGACCTTAAACTCCAGCCGATAACAGTATAATTCATTTTGTTAACTGCTTTTTTTAATGCAGGATTAGTAACACCATAAGGCGGACGAAAGTATGTGACTTTTTTCCCAATAGTTTGAAAAATTATATCTTCGGTTTTAATAAGTTCTTCTGTCATTTTTTTTGATGAAAAAAGATCAAAGTAGTTGGAATGTGAAAAAGAGTGATTCCCAATAATATGCCCTTCATTATCAATTTGTTTTAAAATACTTTTATTATTAATAACATTGTTTCCGATACAAAAAAAAGCTGCTTTAACATCAAACTCTTTCAACATATCTAGTATCAGGGGAGTAATTTCCTTAACCGGTCCGTCATCAAATGTAATAGCTATCTCTTTGTTATCATTGGTTTTAGAGCAAATCGTTTTTATATAGAAATTAGAATTTATAAAAACAGAACCGTAAGTTAATAATAATAAATATTCAACTAATAATAAAATAAAGAATATGATATTTACAAATGCAAAAAATCTCAATATACATAATGCCAGAAATAGTATAATAAATAAAATATTTGTTGTTTTAAAATTTAGCATTCTGTTACGAGAATTAAGGAATGATCAATATTTTTATAATGATTATAAATTAATATATTTTTCACCGGTTTATCAGGTTGTTTGTTAAGTTTAATTATTTCAGGGACAAATTGGTTTTTTAAAATTTTAGCACTGAGCCACAAAACAAATGATGTTGATGTATGATATTCTCCACACAGATGTTTATAATATGCGATAGTATTATTTTTAAAATAGTCTTTTTTAAGTTTATAATATATATCATCATCCTTTGTATCACCGTTTAATCCGAGAATTATCAGGTCAATATTATTAATTTTTATTTCAGCATTTTTTAAAAAATTAGTAATATTATCTTCAACAGTTTTATAGTTATCGGGTTTATAAAATGTGGACACCGATGAAATTTCAGCATAATTTTGAGCATTCTTTTCTTTTGATAGAACGAAAAATGCTGCGCCTTCTCCTGCAATACTGCCTCTTGTTTTATGATCTAAAAGTTTTAAATTGTTGATTGCTTTATTTTTCCAGCGTCCTAAACGTTTTGTAATAAGAAAAGAGTTGTGAGTTATTTCGTCGGCACCACCTGTTAAAACATTATTTGCGGAATTTTCCTTTAATAACATCATACTATCCAGCAAAGCGCTTTCAAAAGATATTCCGCGATGTACATAAGTATTATTATAATTATGGCATTTAAGCATAAGTGCAATTTGAGCGCTTATGGTGTTATGTGTTGATTGAATAAAAGGAGTAGGGGGGAGGAGTTGTTCATTGTTCGTAATCATTGAAAACAGGAACTTTTCGGTATCTTCAATACAACCTATGCCGGTACCTGTAATTATAGCATCGGGAATATCAATATTAGCATCATCAAGGGAAGTTTTAGCAGCATATATTCCCATTTTGATTATCCTGCTCATTCTTCGCAATAACATGGGTTTTATATACTTTTTATATACAGGTTCAATACATTTGAGATAATCATCCTGATACTCTGCAATTTCCTCTAAAAAATGCTCATTATCATAAGTATTTTGCGGTGAGATATTTCCGATGCCTCTTATATAGATTTTCATGGTTTAAATTTCCAAATGAATCTTTATTGCATTATTTATTTAAAAAATTAATCAAACCTTTGAAAATATCAAAGTTGTATTATTCCCTCCGAAACCGAAAGAGTTTGACAATACATTGTTTATTTTAATATTTTTAATCAAACTTGTTTCAGGGCTAAAGTTTAGTTCTTTCATTTGTTGCCCGAAATTCAGATTGGGAAATATTGTCTGATGCTTTATTGATAAAACACTTATAACAGCTTCTATTCCCCCGGCAGCACCCAATGTATGACCTGTAAACGATTTAGTAGAACTTAACTTCGGTATTTTATTATCGAATACTTTCTCAATTGCATTTCCTTCCGAAAGGTCGTTATTAACCGTACCTGTTCCGTGGGCATTTATATAATCAATCTTTTCAGTTGAAAGCCGGCTCATATCAATAGCTCCTTTCATTGCCAAATATGCACCATAACCATCCGGAGAAGAAGCTGTTTGATGATATGCATCACAGGAATTATTATATCCTTTTAATTCGCACAATATTTCTTTGTTCGCAGAATTTGCGGCTCTTTCGGATTCCAAAACTATAAAACCTGCTCCTTCACCGAGTGTAAGGCCGTTCCTGTTATTATCAAATGGTTTACAACCGGTTTTATCAAGTATCATTAAAGTGTTAAATCCGTTCAGGGTAAATCTGGTTAAAGAATCAACTCCACCTGCAATTACTCTGTCCAGAATACCATTTTTAATTAATTTTGCCCCAAACATTATTGAATTAGCTGACGAAGAACAAGCTGTGCTAATAGTTGTGATGTAATCCTTAATACCGATATAATCTGCAATTTTTTCAGTGCTGTCGCCACAATCGTGACTAACAATATCAATTAATTTTCCTGATTTATTATCCTGAATAAAACTGCTGATAAAATGTTCGCTTTTATCCATTCCACCGACAGATGTTGCAGAAACAAGTCCTGTTCTTATTTCGGATATATCTTTAATGCCGGAACTTATAACTGCTTCTTTAGCTGCTATCATTCCTAACAGTGCGGTTCTTGTGTAAGCTTGTCCGTTAGCAAGACCGGCAATTTTTAGTAATTCTTCGTTTGAAGGTTTAACCTCGGCAACCGGCAGTTCGTTCCTGTGAATTGTATTTAAGTGAGTTGTAAAGCCAATACCGGATTTTGACAGGTTTAATGAATTCATAACCTCAGCGGTATTGTTGCCAATAGCTGAAATAACTCCAATTCCCGTTACAAAAACCTTGTAGGACATTTATTTATTTTCCTTAATAAATTCAGCCATTGTCCTGACTGAATATAAAATTTTCTTTCCTTCCTCTGCAGTTTCTATCTTTAACCCGTAATTTTTCTCTAATAAAACTATCAGTTCAAGAGCATCAATAGAATCCAATTCCAGGCCCTCGACAAAAAGCGGGGCATCGGTTTCAATATCTTCGATTTCCATTTCTTCAAGATTCAATACTTCAATGATCTCTTTTTTTAATGTGTTTATTAATTGTTCCATGTAATTTTTTATAATAAGTTCATAATTTCTATTTAACAGTATTAAAATTTAAATCGCAAAAAGCGCCAAGATACGAAAATTTTAGCGGTTCTTTGTGTCCTTAGCGGTTTATAATACATGTTATTTTAACCTGCTTAATTCACAAATTGATCTATTACGAAAAACTTATGAATTAATCAGGTTGGATTTGATTCATATATTTTACAAATATTTTCCGGTTCAAAATTAATATTTCTCCCAATATTTTTTTTATTTTCTTTTTCCACTAAAAATAGTAACGATTCATACTTATTTTCCTCATATTCAACCCAACCTGAAATACAACTTTTAATTTTGGATGTTTTAAATAAAATATTTATATAATTGAAGAGAAAATCAGGGTTGAATTTTTCAGAAATAAAAAATGTGCTTTCCCCCATAATTTTATTACGAATACATATTTCACCAATCATAATATTCGGCAAAGTATAAACAAACACCGAAGGACTGGGAAAATAATTTGATTTATCTTTAATAGTGTTGTAATATTTAATATCCGTATCAATTGATGAGCCGGAGTTTGAAATTATTATTCCAATTTCGTCATTTTTATATTTGCTTAATAAATTTTCCTGCTTTAGTAATAACTCTGAAGTAACAAAACCTAATTTACTCAGATTATCCATCTTAAAGAACTTAGGATAATTGATTTTGTAATTTCTATAAACTGATCTTATAAAATCAGGGAAACCAGCATAATTATCCTTTACATAGTCAATCTTGTCATTAATAAAAACTTTATTAAAACGTATGATACAGGAACTTGTTATTTTTAGATTTTTTATAAGCATTAATTAATGACTAAAATTTAAAATGAGTTAAAATGCCTAAAATTATGAAATATAGATGTAAAGGTGGCAGGTAATAACAAAGATTATTCTTCTCTAACAATTTTTAGTGAAGATGAATATAATTTATCAGATATAAATATATTATTACGCATAAGTTTATCAAGGTGTGGTTTTATGTTTTCGATCAATCCTGTTTTTTTTGCTTGAATTAATACTCCAATTGTCCCAATAGGATGTAAACCATTTGCTGCAACTATTATCATTTGTTAAATCTCTTTAATTCATCTTTCAATTTCTGTTTAAGAATTATGGTATTTATTTTTGTATATAATGCTAAATTATTCATATTGATATTTTCAATATTATGCAAATATAGGAATTATTTATGTGCAAAATACGTTTTATCCATAAAAGCTTATATATTGATTTGCCTCCATAACCATAAATAGAAAAACAAATAGTCAATTAGTCCTTTAAGTAGCGAACACTAAAGCCAGCCCGTGCTACTGCAAGTTATTGTCGTGTCAACTAAATTTTGCAGTCGATTTACACATTAGAATAAACCCATGTTGAGAGCCTTCATAATGATTATAGATTAAAATATTATTTATCTCCGATTGTGGTTTTTTATATACTGCTTCTTCAGGTATTTTATGCCCTTGAACAATGTGAGCAGATAACCAAGTAGCAAATGCAGAAGCAGTAGGGTATTCCCCGACTAAATTTTTAAAAGTAAAAATTCCCTTGTTTTTGAATAATTTTTCGCTCAAATTATTATACCAAAAGTCTGTTCTGTTGTCACCATTCAAACCTAATACAAGCGCATCTATATCCGATTCCGTTAAACTGTTTCTATTAAGAAAATGTTTGACTTTTTCAATAATTTCGGATTTTACAGGGAAACAAATTTGGTCAATATCTTTGATCTCAGCAAGAGAATTTGACGGTGAAGATTCTAATACAAACATAGCCGAACCTTCTCCGCATACTGTTCCTTTTGTGTTAGAATTTAATAATGATCTGGAATCAACTTCCTTTTCTTTAAATAGCCCTGCTAAATAATCAATATTATAGTTGTAATCCGATATTTCTTCAACATTACCCACAAGTAATGATTTTACTTCATCTTGTTCAAATAAAAGTTTAGCATCTAATAATGAGCTTTCAAAAGCCAAACCTTTATGAACATGAGTTGTATTATATCCTGTATTAATACTCATAAGGGCGAGATGACCTGCAACAGAATTCGGTGTACTCTGAACAAAATTTGTTGGAGTAAGATTCCCTTCATTGTATGAAATTATTTGATTCAAAAACTTAATACAATCTTCCAGACCACCGTTAGCTGTTCCAATAATTATACCTCCTAAACCCGGATACTTTTTCATTAATGGCAAACCTGTACCTATTCCCATTCTTACTGCTTTCCCCATTCTTCTTAAAAGACCTAAAGGAATCATATTCTTATAATCAGGTTCAATTGCTAAATATTTGTTATCCGAATAAAACTTTATCTCATTTTCAAAAAATTTATTGTTGTACGTATATTGTGGCGAAATGCTCGAAAGGTCTCTGATATACATTTTTCTTAGACTTTTGATAAAATTAATGAAGTGCAATTGCCACCAAACCCGAAGGAATTGGATAATACATAATTAATATCCACTCCGGTTTCATACTTTTTGATCGGAGCTAAATTGAATTGTGAAACAGGAGTGTTAATATTTAAACTTGGATATAACTCATTATTTCTTATACTTAAAATGCTGAAAATAGCTTCAATAGCTCCTGCTGCACCAAGTGTATGTCCCG
>JAUWKH010000062.1 GCA_030614305.1 Bacteroidota bacterium | reverse complement strand
CTTACGAGGGAATACAACAGATCAGTCTGCATGATTTTTTATTGAGCTTTTAATCTATTCCTATCACAAACACCATTCAATTCTTTAGCTTTTTGTTATCTTTGAGCCAATAAAAAATTTTGGTTCTATCATTATTTTAATGGATAAATCAAAATCATCAAATATAATAAATAAGGGAAACTGGAATAATGGAATAATGGAATGTTGCCGCAAAACCTCGCCAATCATTTAATGACCAAAAGGAATCCGTATGGATATTCCATTATTCCAATCATCCAATCTGAAATTTATTAAATTTTTAAATTTCAATTAAATTAGTTGTAGTACCAAGATTATAAATCAAATGCTTTTTAAAGAAGTAATAGGACAGGAAAAAATCAAGAACAGACTTATTCAAACTGTTAAAGACAACAGAGTTAGTCATGCTCAATTATTTTTAGGACCCGAAGGTTCGGGAAAATTATCTTTGGCTTTGGCTTATGCGCAATTCATTAATTGTAAAAACAAACAAGAAAATGATTCCTGTGGTGTTTGCCCGTCATGTGTAAAATTCAATAAACTAATCCATCCCGACCTTCATTTTATTTATCCGATAGCTACCACCAAAAATAATAAAACCCCAAAGAGCAAAGATTTTATTGAAAAGTGGCGAGAAATTGTACATAGAAATAATTATCATATCACATTAAACGAATGGTACGAAGAAATTGGAATAGAGAAAAAACAAGGAATAATTAATAAAAACGATTGTAATGAAATTATAAAAACTCTGGGTTATAAATCGTATGAAGCCGAGTACAAGGTTATGATTATTTGGATGGTGGAAAAGTTATTTCATTCAGCCGCACCAAAAATCCTAAAAATTCTGGAAGAACCACCTGATAAAACTTTGTTTATTTTAATTTCTGAAAATCAGGATAAAATCATTAAAACAATTTTATCAAGAACACAATTAGTTAAAATTCCAAAAATTACGGATAATGATCTTCGAAATGCTTTAATGAACAAACTTGATTGCTCTGAAGTTGATGCAAATAGAATTGTAAATCTGTCCTTTGGGAGTTTCAAGGAAGCTACCAAAAATCTTTATAAAAATGAAGAAGATAAAAACAATTTTAACAATTTTAGAAAATGGATGAGATTATGTTATTCAAATAATGTAATTGAGATCAATCAATTTGTTTCCGAAATTGCCAAAACAGGCAGAGAAAAACAAAAGAGCTTTCTTTTGTTCGCATTAAAAACAACGAGAAATTGTATCCTGAAAAATTATAATAACGACCGGATGTTAAAACTGGAAAATGAAGAGTTGGATTTTGTTACTAAATTTTCGCCGTTTATTAATCCGGCTAATAGTCTGCAATTTTCCGAAGAATTCAACAAGGCATATTTTCATATCGAAAGAAACGGTAATCCTTCGATAATTTTCATGGATATTTCATTAAAAGCCATAAAACTTCTAAAAATCACTTAAACTAAAAAACATTTTCTAATTCTTCCTGAATAGGTTTTGTGATTCCCTCTAATTTTTCGAGATTTAATTTTGGAATTATTGTGGGTGCAAAAGAAGAAACCGGTTCATAAAGTAAAGAAGCATTCCTGCTTTTCTTGGTTATCACCACTTTATCTTCATCAAAATAATTAATAATAAAAATAAGCACGCTTAAAATGAAAGCAGCTTTAACTATTCCAAAAATCAATCCTGCCAGTTTATTCAAAAACCCTAACATAATAATATTTATGAATTTTTCGAGTATTTTTCCAATCATATAAACCAAAAAAACTACAATAATAAATGTGATTATAAATGAAATGATAGAAATGTATTTGGGGTTTATCTCAAAATTATTGTTGAGAAAATCAGCAGCATAAAACGAAAAATTTATACTGATATAAATACCGAGGATTAATGCGGCGAGAGAAGTTATTTCGATGATGAGTCCTTTTTTAAAACCGTTGTATGCAAACCATACAAGGAAAACTGCAAAAATTATATCCAGAAAGTTCATAATATGTTTAGTTAATCATTAATAGTTATTTAACAAGTGCCTAAAGTTTGGAGTGCCTAAAATGCCTAAAGTAATAATTTTTCCCAATCGAAGTAAAAAATGCAAGTATTTCTGTCCGTGTTTTAATTAACTTTAGGCACTTCAAACTTTAGTTCACTTTAAGTACTCTTTTTATTTTAATCTTTTTGTTAATTCAGTGGCAAATACAAAGTCGTTCAATTCATTGTTGTCGGTTTTTAAAATCTCGGTTTTATTTCCCTGCCACCAAAGTTTACCTTTGTATAAAAACGCAATATTATCACCAATATTTAAAACCGAATTCATATCGTGGGTATTAATAATTGTTGTGATTTGAAATTCTTGAGTGATCTCACTAATTAGTTCATCAATTACATCGGCAGTTTTAGGATCAAGACCGGAATTTGGTTCATCACAAAAGAGATACTTAGGGTTTAAAGAAATCGCTCTTGCAATAGCAACTCTTTTTGTCATACCCCCGCTAAGTTCTGAAGTAAGGAGATTGTTTACATTTTCGAGATTTACTCTTTTAAGGCAAAAGTTTACTCTTTCAAGTTTTTCTTCATAAGATTTTTTTGTAAACATCGAAAGGGGGAACATAATGTTTTCTTCAACATTAAAAGAATCGAATAATGCTCCGCCCTGAAATAACATTCCAAGCTCTTTTCTAATCTCTCTTTTTTCTTTGAACGACATTTTTGAAATATTTCTGCCGTCGTATTCAACTTTACCTTTGTTAACATCATATAATCCGACCATGCATTTCATTAAAACTGTTTTCCCGGAACCACTTTCTCCAATGATAAGGTTAGTTTTTCCCTTTTCGAAAGAAAGCGAAACATCGTTCAGAATTTTCGACTCGCCGAAAGATTTTGATATGTTGAACGCTTGGATCATGATAACAACATTTGTGTTAAAATTAAATTAAAAAGAATGATCAGAATACTACTGTAAACAACAGCTTTTGTACTGGATGCACCAACTTCAAGCGACCCTCCTTTTGTGTAATATCCCATATATCCGGACACGGAAGTAATAATAAAAGCAAATACTACGGTTTTGATCAAAGCATAAAAAATAGTAAATGCTTCGAACCAACCTCTTAAGCCTACAACATAATCAGTTGGAGTAACCATTCCGGTGATTAAGCATGCTAACCATCCACCAAATAAACCAATTACAATACTGATAATAATAAGAACAGGATTAATGATCACTGCCGCTGTGATTTTTGGGAGAAGCAAGTAACTTGCAGGATTTACTCCCATTATCCGTAAAGCATCAATTTGTTCTGAAATTCTCATCGTACCTATTTCTGAAGCAATCCTGGAACCAACTTTTCCGGCAAGTATCAAACTTATAATTGTAGGAGAAAACTCTAAAACAATAGACTGTCGTGTTGTAAACCCAACCATTGATAATGGTATTAACGGACTGTCAATATTATATGCGGTTTGGATGGCTACTACAGCTCCCATAAAAACCGAAATAATAGCAACGATTCCAAGAGAATCTATTCCAAGATCTTTGAATTCACGCATTAACTGTTTACAAAATACAGATCCTTTGTCGGGCCTTCTGAAGGTCTCGAGCATCAAAATTACATACCTGCCAATATTTTTGATCATTTTGTTTTAGTAATTATTTGGCTAATTTAATTATAATTTATTAAAAATTCATTAATGATTAAAGTAAATGGTGTTTTAAATTTTAAATACTTTTGCTTTTTGTCAATAAAATCATTAATTAACGTTACTATACTAATGCGGAACAGATTTGCAAAATTATTAAATATCTGTTGCAACGCATAACTACTTCTAAACAGCTATTGCTTCGCATATCTGTTAAAAATTAGTATAATTTGAAAAAACATTCAATTGTAATTTTCAATAAATAAAAAACATGATTATAACGAAAAAAAACAGCTTTTTGTTTTCCTTAATATTTTTTGCATCATTAATGATTTTTTCATCTTGTTCAACATCAAGATATCCGTATAAAAGACGAAAACCAAAAAACTGTAATAAATGTCCGAAGTGGAGTTATATTATTCCACAGAAATCATCTCTGGTTTATGAGTTTGGAATTGGGAAGTCATAATATATATCTCGTGTACTAAAACTTTGTCAGAAGAGCAAGCACTAATTTAATAGAATGGATCAATACAAGCAAATATTAAAGAAATATCTTCCGGAAAAAACTATTGATACAATTATTGGGTGGATTGTAAATGAAAAAATTTATTTGCGGATTTCGAGGTCACGCACAACCAAACTGGGAGATTTTAGACCAGCTTCAAAACATCAGCCCCACAAAATATCTGTTAATCATGATTTGAATAAATATTCGTTTTTGATAACACTTGTACATGAAATTGCTCATTTATTGGTCTGGAATAAACACAAAAGAAAAGCTAAACCTCATGGTATTGAATGGAAAACAGAATTTTATTATTTGATGAATAATTTTTTGAATAAGAATATTTTTCCTGCGGATGTTGAAGAAACATTACAAAATTATTTAAAAAATGCAAAAGCTGCAAGCGGCTCAGACCTTGAATTAACAAGGTGTTTACAGAAATATAATGATAATCCCCAACAACTTGTATTAGAAAATATTCCTCATAATTCTGTGTTTCAAATACAAAACGGGAGAATTTTTAAGAAAAAAGGGAAAGTAAGAAAACGATATAAATGTATCTGTATGACAAGTAAAAGAACATATTTAATTAATCCTCTTGTAAATGTTACTCCTTTGAAAGAATAAAAGAATATATAAATGAAACCTTGTTCCTGACGATTTCTTATCAAATTATCAAATACTTAGTTTTTGTGCAAGCACTATTTGTTCACAAACTCCAGCACCGAATTAGTGATATACTTCAGTTGCTCATCATCAAGCTCGGTATGCATTGGTAATGAAATTACTCTTTCGCTTAAATCCTCGGTAATTGGAAAATCACCTTTTTTGCACCTTGTATCCTGATATGCTTTTTGTATATGCAAAGGAACAGGATAATAAATCATAGCAGGAATACCTTTTTCATTCAAGAACTCCTGAAGTCCTTTTCTGTTAATATTTTTTGTTACCAAAGTATATTGATGAAAAACATGAGTTGACTTTTCAAATTTAGCAGGAGTAATTAGCTTTGGATTATTTGCAAAAGCAGAATTATAATACTCAGCAGCTTTGTTTCTTGCTTCGGCATATTCATCAAGATGTTTTAGCTTGATGTTCAGGATTGCTGCCTGAATACTGTCAAGTCTTGAATTTACACCAATATGATCGTGATAATATCTTATGGTCATTCCGTGGTTAACAATACTTCTTAATTTTTTTGCCAGATCATCATCATTTGTAAAAATCGCACCACCATCACCAAAAGCTCCAAGGTTTTTTGACGGGAAGAAAGAAGTACATCCGATATGTCCGATAGTTCCGGCTTTCTTTCTTGAATCATCATCAAAAATATAATCAGCACCTATTGCCTGACAAGCATCTTCAATTACAAACAAATCATTGTCTTTGGCAATTTTCATTATTTCATCCATGTTAGCACATTGTCCGAAAATATGAACCGGAACAATAGCTTTTGTTTTTGGCGTGATGGCTTTTTTGATAGCCTCGGGGTCAATATTAAAAGTATCTGGTTCTACATCAACTAAAACAGGTGTTAAACCGAGAAGGGCGATGACTTCAGCAGTTGCAATAAAAGTAAAAGAAGTTGTAATAACTTCATCACCGGGTTTAAGTCCAAGCGCCATCATAGCAACCTGAAGTGCATCAGTTCCATTTCCACACGGTATTACATGCTTTACACTTAGATAATTTTCAAGATTTTTTTGAAATTCTTTTACAGCCGGACCGTTAATAAATGAAGTGGTTTCTATTACTTCGTTGATAGCAATATTTACTTCGTCTTTTATCTTTTCATACTGACCCTTAAGGTCAACCATTCTAATCTGTTCCATATTTTTTTTTCGAAATTATTTTTTTGTCAAACAATGGGCAAAGGTAATTGTTTTGGTGTGAATCAATATAAAATCAATTAACTATCTTTGCGTTAATTTAAGATTATGAAAAAGATAAAAATATTTTTATTAATACTTTGTTTGGGATTAATTTATGATCAGGTATCTGCACAAGCAAGCATGCAGGATTCTTCCATTTACACATCAATGTTTACGGGTTTTTATGGTTATCAGTTTCCCGGTGGTGACCTTGCTAATCGATTTGGAAGCAATTCAGAAATAGGAGTAAGTTATTTAATTAAAAACAATAACAATTGGATATATGGTTTAGAGTTCGACTATCTTTTTGGTAGTGATGTTAAAATTGGAAGTACCCTGTTTACAGAAATTTCAACTCCTGATGGAGAAATAATTGACGGTAACGGTATTTATGCAAATATTCAATTGTTCGAACGTGCTTATCATGTGTCTGTAAAAACCGGAAAAATGTTTCCTGTTTTGGGTCCAAATCCTAATTCGGGTTTAGTGATAATGGGAGGTCTGGGGTATTTTACGCATAAGATCAGAATTGATGTTGAAAACAACACAGCTCCGCAATTAGCCGGAGATTATAAAAAGGGTTACGACAGATTTACAAGTGGAATTGCGGTAAGCGAATTTCTCGGTTATATGTTTATGGGAAATAATCGAAAAATTAATTTCTATGCGGGTTTTGAATTAATTCAGGCAGCAACAAAATGCCGTCGTGATTATAATTTTGATGAAATGAAAGGTGATGATAAAAATCGCCTTGACTTGCTGTTTGGAATTAAAGTAGGATGGATAATTCCGCTTTATAAACGAGCACCTGAGAAATATTATTATTATTAAAAGTGGATTGTGGTACTTTTTGGAAGAATTAAAATCAAATAATCTTATAAAATGAAATTGATAATTTATGTTTTAGTCTTTTTCATAATAACAAGTTGTGTTAATAAAAAGGACACTATTAATAAAGTATTCACTAAAAAAGAAATCCAAACTATTGATAAAATTATTAATTTCTATGATAGTTTCGTATACTCTAAGTCCAATATTGAATTTACAATTGGAAAAGCATATTTAACTTTTTTAAATAAAACATGTCCTTTAGTAGATGAAAATGGTGGTGATATAAGTCCATTAATTCCTGAAAGAACAAATAAGATCATTTTATATAACTCACTTGACAGAAATGTATTATCCGATATTTTTGATATTAGAGATTCAATAAATGCATATAATAGAAAAACAAAGGAATATATTAAAATATATATGCCCTATACGTTTTCTATAAACTATCAAGGTAAATATATTGAGTTTCTAAAAAAGCTTAGTAAAAGAAACCCATTCTTTGAGGAGTATTATCAATTAGTAACTAACATTTCTCACTTCAAAACTACACAATTTATCTGAAATTCTTGACTATTAAATATCAATTTTCTAAGAATGTTTATAGCTTCATTATTTTTGTTTTCTTGAATGAGTTCACATACTATATCAATTACGTATTTAAGTTTATTAAGAAAATATTGCAAAAGCCTCACCCCATAAGTTATGATTTTCCTGTTGTTTCTGTTTTTTTCAAGTACCTCATAAAACCTATGATTTTCTTTAAATGATAGATATGTTAAAATTGAATAACGAAGAAAAACCAACGCATCTGAAGCGATAATAGAATCCAAGTTGCTCATTTGTTCTTTGCCAAAATTAAGGTATTGCTTACAGTTTTTAAAGAATACTTCAATGCTCCATCTTTTTGAATAATATTCAAGTATTTTATTTGCGGACAGTTTTGTATCTGTACTGGAAAATGCATGCCAATTGTTTTCTCCTTCATTCAGGATAAAGACTATCTTCATTTGTATTTCTTCTCCCGATATATTAACCGTTAATATAGCTCGTTTGTAACAGTATTTCTTTACTGTTCGCATCTTTGGTTTTGCAAAATAATTGTATAATTCTTTCAAAGAATAGTTCTTTCCATTGTATGAGTATTTATTGGTCCTTGGCATATTCTTTAACTGACATATGACCTCTATCCCAAGAGACTTAACCTGTTTTATGAAACAATTGAAACAAAACCAAGAGTCAAACAAAACATAATTAACATCTTTAATTTTTTTCTTTGCTTCTTTGAGCAAGGAATATGATTTTTCCAATTTATTTTTATCAAGCTCTTCTCTTTCTTTGGCTCCTGCACTTTCAGGATGGATTTTATCAGACTTAGGTATTTTTGTATATTTCTTGGCTTTTGATTTTTTGTTAGGTCTTTTTTTGCTAACACATATTCTTTGACTAACCGGTATAAAGTGGTCAGAAGTATAAATACCAAGTACAAGTTTTTGAAATCCCAAAACACTCCTTCCTATTGTATGATCAAAAATATAAGAAGCACATTCAATAAGTTTACCTGATACTTCAGTAATAGTATCATCAAGTACAAAAAACTTCTCTGCATTTTGACTGCTTTTTAATCCAATATTTTTATCAATCCGGAACGATAGATTAAGAGAAAATAGATGCCAGTTATAATTTGCATTTTCTAAAAACCGATAAAAAACATTTTTGCTTACGGTTTCTTCAAATTGATTGCGAACAAATAAAAATACTGTCGTAAACATTAGGAATGGTATATGAAAAAGATCATATACAACTTTATCTACTGATATTCCACATCTTTTTTGT
>JAUWKH010000019.1 GCA_030614305.1 Bacteroidota bacterium | reverse complement strand
TTCTGATCGCCGGTAAATATCACTCCTGGCAAAACCTGCAGGTATTGGGCAAGGTCGGGTTGACCACCTATGCTTGGAATCTGCTTGATTTGTTTTGGCGTTATTTTTACTACCGATGTTCTGGTTTCGGTTCTCATTTCATATTTATCGGCTGTTACATTTATGGTTTCAAGTGTGAAGGATCCTTTTTTTAGATATAATTTTTTATTTACAATTTCGTCCGGTTTTAATGTGATGGACATTCTTAGGGTGTCATAGCCAAGGCAAGTAACCATTAATTCGTAGCTGCCAGCCGGGATATTTGAAATTATATAATATCCGTTTACATCGGTTGCTGAACCAAAGGTTGTGTTAGCGAGATAAACATTTGTGAAAATAACCGGTTCACCTGTTTCTTTTTCATAGACAAACCCCCTGATAATTGCAGTTTGTCCTGATAAATTACAAACTGAAGAAAATATAATCAGAGTTGTAAAAATTATTATAGCAATAAAGTTTTTAAAATTCATAAGCAAGTATTAAATATTCTATATGTTTTATTTTATAATGATAAGTTAACAGTATTAATCAATTAATTAAAGGTAAATTATTCACCGGTAAACAGAGATGCCTGAAATTTTGCAACAAGATGATTTGAGGGATCGCAATTTACAACGGTTAAATAACATCCTAAAGTTGAAAGTTTCCAGTCGACATGTATGTAATTTTGTTCAACAATATATATTTTTTTAAAGTGAAAATAGTATGGTATTTTCAATGAAGAGCAGGCATTAATAGCCCTTTCAATAGCAGTTTCAAACGTTTCATCTTCAATTTCAAATTCATCCAGAAAATCACTTGCATAATATTGTATGTCTTTTAGATGTATTGCCTCAATAAAATCAAGGATTTTTTGTGGAATTATTTCATCATATAATGTCAATGAGATCATAATAAATTTTATTTTTTAAGTAAAAGAGTTATTAAAATCTAATTAGTGCCTGTCCATAAACTAAGCATTTAGAACTTTATTTAAAAATCACAAATTTCAAGCACCAAATTTCAAAACTTGTCCGTCTGGATAAATTACAATGTTTAAAAATTCAATGACCAAAACAGTTTTGGTCATCCATCCACCCGTATGGGCGGACAAGTTTTGATAATTGATATTTGGAATTTATCCAGACGGACAATTTTTGTGATTTGTGATTTGTTATCCATACGGACAAGTTTTGGTGCTTCATTTTATGTAAATCTTTGACTTTAAAGACAGGCACTAGTTATGCAAATCTGCTGCTTTTTCTATTAATTCAAGTTCTTCTTTTGATATTGATTTTGGTATTTCAATTTTTATTTTTATATAAAGATCACCAAAAACACCTTTTTTATTATAATCGGGCATTCCCATGCCTTTCAATCTAAGGACTTTACCGTTTTGAGTTAGTTTGGGGATTGTAATGTTTTTGTTTCCTTTAAATGAATAAACACTTACTTTCCCTCCTAAAATTGCTTTATAAATATCAATGTTTACATCGCAATATAAATCATTTCCTTTTCTTTCAAAGTAATTGTTATGCCTAATATTTACCTTTATATAAAGATGCCCGCTTTGACCTCCTTGTGTTCCTTTTCCGCCCTTTCCTCTGACTCTTAATAATTGACCGTTTTTTACGCCGGGCTTAACGTTGATTTTGAGTTTTTGACCGTCTAAATTTAGAAGACGTGATGTTCCATGATATGCTTCGGTTAAATCAATATCCATTTGAGCTTCATAATCTTGCCCTGGAAAAGAGCGTGCTTTTCCTGTTTTACTTGTTCTTTGATATTGACTGCCGAAAAATTGATCAAAAAAATCTGAAAATCCACCGCTACCACCGAACATCTCATCATAATTAGCTTGAGAATATGCTCCTGCCTGTTGTGCGCCCTGTCCCCATTGGGCATGATCATAACCACCTTGTCCTGCATAAGCGCCTGCCTGTTCGTATTGTTTCCAGTTAGCTCCTAATTTATCGTATTTTTTTCTTTTTTCTGTGTTGCCTATAACTTCATAAGCTTCTGCAATTGCTTTGAATTTCTCCTCAGATGATTTATTATTTGGATTTTTATCAGGGTGATATTTTAATGCAAGCTTGCGATATTTCTTCTTAATCTCTTGCTGTGTAGCGGTTTTATCAACACCTAATATTTTGTAATAGTCTTTATATTCCATTCGTTACCTTAATAAAATTGGTTTTATATCGGATATTGGAGTTTAATGAAGGCAAAAGTAAAAAAAAAAGATAAAAGTTTCTAATACTTTACTTTTATCTTTTTACTTTTATCTTTTATCTTAAGATCTAGTAGTGCGTTCTCTAATTATCATTACAAATTTATTTATCTTTTTCCTTTATACTGCGTTAAAATTATTTACCGTAGCTACGGCTATGCTAAAGAATTTTGCCTTGTCTAAAGAAAAAATCTATAATAAATTTCATGTATGTCCAATTAAAGAACGCACTACTAGTACCTGCTAATCTTCAAACTTGAAACAGCAACATCAATATCTATATAGATTTTATTCACGCTGTTTTCAAAGTTTGAAGTTTTATAATAGCCTTTTTTAATCTTGTTAAAACCTCTGAGATTCCTACTTGACAGAACTGTACTTGTATGTACTTCACATCCCGATTCTTCAGGAATTTTTATATTGATTGATGATGCTCCGGCATCAATATCAAGTTTTGTATAATCATATTTGTCTCCAAGTTTGAGATATATTGAAGATGCTCCGCCATCAATAGTGATTTTTTTGGTTTTGAATGGGATAAGATCCAAATCAAGTTTTGCCGCTCCGGCATCAAAATCAAATTCCCAAACAGGTTCGGGATTAAGTTTGATATAAACATTGTTTTTAAGATTACCTGACTTGAAAAATGTATTTTTAAGGTTTATTTTTAATACTTTTTTGTTGTCAGAATCTTGTGACGAAAAGCGGTAAGATCCGATATTTCCTTCCTTTTCAAAGTCCATCAGATTATCGGTTTTGCCTTTGACATAAAAACTTCCTGCTGCTGCATCAAATTTTAGTACGGCTATGTTTATAGACGAATCATAAGTTTCATAAAAATATTGTTCTTTCAGGTCATTATCGTAATATGAGTGATCTCTGTTACATATGAAATTGAAATTGTGATACCTTGTAGAAGGACTGCTGAAAATAAAAGTTATTGCTAAAATTATTGCTAAAAACGACAGAATAAGCTTTATTGTGTTTTTTACAGGTAAAATTGAAATTCCAATTAAAATTAGCAATAAAGGCCATAATCGAAAGATTGCATACCAGTTAAAGTATATAACATCAAGATTTTTTAAAATAAATAATGCTCCCAAAGTAATTAGAATTACTCCCCAAAATATATTTCTGTATTTCATAATTTATTGTTTTTTTTGTTTTATATAGCTCATCCTGATTAATGCAATACCTGCTACTAAAAGAATAATTGGCCATAAATCGGCAAAATCGATCCTGGGGAAGAAACGGCTAATTAAAAATATTACACCTATTGTAATTAAAATTAATCCGGCAACAAGGCTGCCATTGTTTTTACCGCGCAAATGAGTATCCTGATTAAATTGATCTTTTTCAGGCTTGGTGTTTGTTTTTTCTTTTTCCATATCTGAAAATTTTTTGTTATTAAATGTAAAACTGTAATCAATGTGCAGAGCTATCCATAGAATTAAATATATTATTAATCCTCCTCCTCCAAATAATGCTAATAATACAAAGATAATCCTGATTAATATCGGATCAGTATTTAAATATTCAGCTATTCCACCGGCTACACCTCCGATAACCGTGTCTTTACTGCTTCTGTAAAGTCCTTTGTGTGTTTCCATTATTTTAATATTTATTTAATTACAAATGTATAAAAATATTTATTAATTTTATCGTATAAATTTAATATTTAATATTTTGATAAAACAATTTGAAATATTATTACCGTCTTTTAGCAGAGGTTATCATCTTATAACTAATTTGATTGAGAATAATTTACATGAACTTCCTGAAAAGGGGATTATTAATATTTTTGTACAACATACATCAGCCGGATTAACTATTAATGAAAATGCCGATTCATCTGTTAGGGTTGATTTTGAAACCGTTTTTAATAAGCTTGTGCCGGAAAACAGCAGGGATTATATTCATACAATTGAAGGACCCGACGACATGCCTGCTCATATTAAATCATCTTTGGTGGGGCAGTCACTTACTATACCCATCACAAATAAAAGACTAAATTTAGGAGTGTGGCAAGGGATTTATTTATGTGAATTTCGTAACAGGGGAGGCAGGAGAAAATTAGTGATAACGATTTATTCTTAGTCCATATTTTCAATAAATTTAATAAATTCAACAATAAAAGTTGAACCTTTATTAATCTCGCTCTCACACCAAACTTTTCCATTCATGGCAGTTACATATTTTTTAACAATTGAAAGACCGAGCCCCGAGGATTGTTTACCTGATTTTGATGCTGTAGTTTGTCTTTGATATTTATCAAAAATATTATTTAATTCTTCTTCTGCAATACCGGGCCCTTCATCTTTTATTTCAATTCGTACTTTATTGTTTACCTCATATAGGTTAATATCAATTGTTTTGCCACTATCAGAATATTTTATGGCATTTGAAATCAGGTTGTCAATTATTTGTAAAACATAGACCTCATTTAATTTTGCATGCAGATTATCTAAATTTAGTGTAATAATTAAATTTTTTTGAAAAATGGAATGTTCAAAATTTTTATGAACTTGTTTAATCAGTTTTGGCAGATTGATTTTTTCAAGTTTTAACCTGAATTTTTTTGATTCGATTTTATTTACATCTAAAATCTGGTTTATCATATCATTCATTCTTTGTAAGGACCTTTGAATGATAGTTGCATATTCCGAATGTGTGTTACATAATTTTTGCTCTTCTGCTTTAAGCAGATCAACCATACATAAACTGCTTGTTAAAGGGTTTCTTAAGCCATGAACTACAACACTTATCAAATGATTTTTTTCTTCATTTAAATTAATGAGATCAAAATTTTGTTCTTCAAGCAGTTTTTTTTGTTCTTTAATATCAAGGTGTTGTTTTTCAATTTCATTTTTTTGCTTTTGGATTTTTAAATAACTTTTTGCAAGTTTTTCTTCCAGAATATTCATATGCCTCATACGTTTGAGAAGCACTCTTAAAACACCTTCTATGATTTCTAAATTTTTTGAAGTAAGCTCATAAAAATCCTTTTGATCAAGTTTTAATAATTGAGTTGGTTCTTCTGCAGTGATTGAAGCCGAACGTGTTTCTTCATCTATTAATGAATATTCTCCAAATACATCACCTACTCCTAATTTTGAAAGTATATGGTTTCCATCATGGACACGTACCTTACCTTTAACGATAATATACATTGCATTACCTGTTTCTCCCTTATGGATAATGGTTTTTTCTTTTTTTATTGATAATTCGGTTAATGATTCGGCAATTAAATGTAAAACTTCGTTACCGGTTTCTGAAAAAATACTTGTGTTTTTTAATGTTTCAAGTTTTTTTTCGGGTTCTAATATGTCGGGTGTTTTTTTCATTTGGATTTTTGCATTAAGTCTAAATAATTTATACTCTCGCAATCCCGAAAACTTTCGGGAGCTAAGATACAAGGATTCTATATACTGTAATTCAATTCTTTGCGACTTGGCATCTTTGCGTGGAATTTGATATTTATAGTTTTTAGACCAGACTCATTTTTTATTCTTCAAATGTACTTAAAATATTATTATAATCTATAACGTGCTTAATTCACAAATTGATCTATTACGAAAAACTTATGAATTAATCAGGTTAACATACTCAATAATTTCAGGAAAAAATTCACTGAATTCTTTTTCGTAAAGCTCATAATCTTTTTTTAAATCATTAACAGCATTTTCCATTCCCGAGTTAAAAGGGGTTCTTCGCGACATTCCGTTGAAAACTCTTTGTAATCCTTTAAAATTGGCATAATTAACTAACCAGTTTTGAGTAATCATAAAAGGTAAGATCCTTTTAGATCTTTTAGGAAGAATTAAAATATTTTTTATTAAAATTCCATAAGCTTTTGAAACAAATTCTTCAATTTTAACATCAGAATAATTATTCCAGTTTGCTGCTAAAAAATGATCATAAAAAATATCAACTATCACACCGGAATATTTCCGGTATTTACCATTTAATCTTTTAGAGCTATTTCTGAAAACAGGGTGATTATCAGTGTATTTGTCAATTTTTCTGTGAAGCAAAATCCCATTTTTAACACCCTGTTTGTAATTATCAAACGTTTTGCCTTTAACTGCATCGGCAATAAAATTACCAAGAAGAATATCTTCATTATCAGGCGATAAATACAGATGTGCTAAAAAATTCATTTATTTTATTTTAAGCAAATTCAAAATTAATAAAAATGCAACTAATCAGTATTAAATTAATAATGAAAATTTCTTAACAAATTTTATGGGAATAATGGAGTAAGGGAAATACTTTTATGCCATTTTATAATGTATAATACCATTTCTATAAATTTATTTGATATACATAATTTCGACTTTTTACAATCTTTTTAAAAGAGAAATGGGCAAAATATTATTTAGCCAAAATGGGATGTTTTATAAAAATTTATTTAGCTTTGTGATTTAGATAAAAAAATTAATCATAATAAATTTATGGAAAACAAATTACTGTTATTAGGAGATGAAGCAATAGCACAGGGAGCCATTGACGCAGGTTTATCAGGAATTTATGCTTACCCGGGAACACCTTCAACAGAAATAACCGAATATGTTCAACGCTCAAAAGAGGCGCGTGAAAAAAATATTCGTTCAGAATGGTCTGCAAATGAAAAAACAGCAATGGAAACGGCTTTGGGAATGTCTTATGCAGGTAAACGGGCAATGGCTTGTATGAAGCATGTTGGATTGAATGTTGCTGCTGATCCGTTTATAAATTCAGCAATCACCGGGGCACACGGAGGACTTATTGTTGTTTCAGCAGATGACCCTTCAATGCATTCTTCACAAAATGAACAGGATTCGAGATTTTATGGAAAGTTTGCAATGATACCAATTCTTGAACCTTCAAACCAGCAGGAAGCTTATGATATGGTTCATTATGGTTTTAATTTTTCTGAAAAAATGAAAATTCCTGTTTTGCTTAGAATTACAACACGGCTTGCACACTCAAGGTCAGCTATAAAAAGAAATATATCAAAAGAACAGAATATAGGCGGTTTGCATGATAATCTTAAACAGTTTATTTTGTTACCTGCTATTGCCCGTAGGCAGTATAAAGATTTGTTAAATAAACAATCGGAATTTGAAAAAGCATCTGAAGAATCATCTTTTAATAAATACATTGCCGGTGAAGATAAAAAGTTGGGAATTATTGCATGTGGAATTGCTTATAATTATTTAATGGAAAATTATCCCGACAGAAAAGTACCTTATCCTGTTTTAAAAATCTGTCAATATCCTTTTCCGAAAAAAATTATTGAGAAAATTTATGATGAATGTGATGAAATACTGGTTTTGGAAGATGGATATCCATTAGTTGAGGAGTTGCTGAAAGGATTGTTGGATAAAGGGAAAAAAATAAAAGGTCGTTTGGATGGAACAATTCCCCGTGATGGAGAATTAAATCCGAATATTGTTGCTACAGCCCTTGGTAAGGATTTTACAAAAGGAAAGGAAATTCCTGAATTTATAGCAGGAAGACCACCATCATTATGCCGTGGTTGTTCGCATAATGATACTTTTCTTGCTCTTAACGAAGCCATGAGTGATTATTCAAAAGGAAGGGTTTTTTCTGATATCGGTTGTTATACTTTAAGTGCTTTGAAACCTTTAGAATCTATTAATTCGTGTGTGGATATGGGAGCATCAATTCCTATGGCTATTGGTGCTGCTGAAGGCGGATTAGTTCCTTCTGTTGCTACAATTGGCGATTCAACTTTTACACATTCTGGTATAACCGGGCTTTTGGACGCTGTGAATAACAAATCACCGATTACTATATTAATTCTTGATAATTTAACCGTTGCTATGACAGGCGGACAAAAGTCTTCCGCTTTTGGAAAAATAGAAGACATTTGTTTGGGTGTCGGAGTGGAGAAAGAGCATATACATATTATTAAACCGCTTATAAAATATCATGAGGAAAATGTAAAAATTATGAAGGAAGAATTAGTATATAGTGGTGTATCGGTGATTATTCCTCGCAGAGAGTGTGTGCAAACTTTAAACAAACGAATGAGAGCAAAACATAAGATTAAAACAGTTAGTTTGTAATATTTTATTGAAATAAAATATAAACACATGAAAAAAGATATAATATTGGCCGGAGTTGGTGGACAAGGAATTCTTTCAATAGCAGCAATAATTGGCACTGCTGCAATTAATGCCGGTTTGTTTTTGAAGCAGGCAGAAGTACATGGAATGAGCCAGCGCGGAGGTGATGTTCAATCGCATTTACGACTTTCCTCCGAAGAAATTGCTTCCGACCTTATTCCAGGAGGTAAAACCGACCTGATAGTTTCTGTTGAGCCAATGGAGTCGTTAAGGTATTTACCTATGTTATCGCCGGATGGCTGGCTGATAACCAACACCGAACCTTTCGTTAATATTCCCAACTATCCCGATATTAATAAAGTAATATCTGAAATTGAGGCTTTTCCACGACATATTGCTTTGAATGCCGAACAGATTGCAAAGGATTTAGGCTCGGTTAGATCAGCCAATATAGTTATGCTTGGTGCATGTTCGCCGTTTCTTGATTTGGATTACAATTTTCTTGAAAATGCAATCCGAAATATTTTCAAGAATAAAGGCGAAGAACTTGTTAAAATTAATATTGATGCATTTAAAGCAGGTCTAAAATTTGCTGAAGAGAATAAATGATGTTATGACAAAAAATTTGAAGCTTTGTAATAGATCAATTTGTGAATTAAGCAGGTTAGATTGGAAAAAGAGGTAAAAATGTTACTTGCTTATATGAAAGTTGCCTTAAAACATGCAAAATATGAAATACTAGAAGATGATAATTCATTTTATGGTGAAATACCGGAATATAATGGAGTATATGCTAACTCAGATACTCTTAAAAATTGCAGAGAAGAGCTGGAAGAAGTTTTGGAAGAATGGCTTTTATTTAGAATATATAAAAACCTATCTATACCAATAATTGACGGAGTTGAACTAAAAATTCAGGAAGTAGCATAATGCCATCTTTTTAGTCCGTCTATAAAGTCCGATAGTTTAAATAAATATTAGAAATAACAAATGACATCCCGAAAGCTTTCGGGACCAAATTTCAAAACTTGTCCGTATGGATAAATTACAATGTTCGAAAATTCAATGACCAAAACAGTTTCGGTCATTTTATCATTGATATTTGGAATTTATTTGTTATTTGTTTTTTGTTATTTGGAGCTTCATTTTATATAAATCTTTGACTTTATAGACAGGCACTAATTAGTAGCTAAAAAATCGCTAATAGCTATCGGGAGAGAATAGGAATTGATTAATTACTTTTTTATTAATTTCTTTATATTTTTGTGCAAAATTTCAATATTTTATTAAGTATATGTCCAGAAAATTTAATTTATTTTTATTATTTGTATTTTGTTTTGCAAGTGGAGCAATTGCGCAACACGGGGAAGGTCCAACAGGTAAAATGACCGGATTAACATCATTATATGGTATTGGAAAAGTAGGATACGATATTGTTAATGTGAATTCGCATATAACAGATAGTACTGTTATGCCTGTTATGATCATCAGCCTGAAATCGAATATTATTAATACAACTCCCTTTACGCATAAATACCCGAATCATAAAATCCCAATGGATGTTTTTATAATAACATTTCCCAATCTTGAAAATGCAACTGATACTGTTGGAATATTATGGTTCCTCAGGGAATCTAAATATTCCAAACTCGGGATTGTTAATGTTATGCTGGTCACTCAGACGATTGATTCCGTATATAATTTCTATTTTGATTATAATAATAATCGTGATTTTACTGATGATGGAGACCACTATGTTTTTCAAAGTTATACAAGGCAGAAAAATATTGTAATAGAAGACAACGGAAAATTTTACTCTTTCACTCTGCAGAATCCTTTTATAGAAGTTGAAGATATAAAAAGAAACAGGGAAAGAGATATAATTATTCGTGATTCGATATGGAGGGCAACTGATAAAAAATTTACGGCAAATCTTACAATTTTAGTGTCGTCAGGTTCCGGAAGGCCGGAAATGAGTTACGTTCCTTTAGAGCCAGGTGATACATCCATGATATGCTATAAAGCCCATATTTACTCTTCTGCAGCTTTTAGCTTAGCAGTAGAGCTTAACTGGTTTAATTTTACAATTGGAATAAATGGAAGTATAGAAAAAGAAGATATTGGCGAAAGATTTGAATATATTTATATATATAATTATTATATTGAGGATTATGTTGAAAGAATAAAATCAAGTACAGGCCATTGGCCGGATGCAAAATTTAATTTCGGATTAAACATTGGATACAATATTCGTTTTTTAAAGGTTATAAGAATAATGCCATATTTTGGAATTTCATCGTGTATTTATTTAGTTGATGAACCATTTTTAAAATACAAGAGCAGTAAAAGTGTCAGAGAATATTTTAAGGAACGGTATTCTATTTTTTATGGTTCCCGTGTTAAATTTCTGGTAGGTAAAAAATCTGCTTTTGTTCTGGATATTTATCGGAAAAATTCATATTTTGATGCCTCATCATATTTCGGGAATGTTAACCCTTCTACTTTTAAAATGAAATATAATAAATTTTATTTTGGTGCAGGAATACAATATCGGTTTTAGAAAAGATATTATATAAAAGAGTCCGCCTATAAAGTCCGAAAGTTTAAATAAATATTTAAAATCACAAATGACAAGCACCAAAATACAAATAAATCTCAATGACCAAAATTTCAATATTCAAAGCTGTTTCGGTCATCCATACGGACAAGTTTTGATACTTGATATTTGGAATTTATCCATACGGACAAGTTTTGTTATTTGTTATTTGATATTTGGTCCCGATAGCTATCGGGATTAATTCAAAATTTGTTTGACTTTATGGACAAGCACTCTATAGTCCAGTTTGAAAAATCATCGAGAAAAGACAAAAATAAAAAAGTAAATGTTAAGAAAAAGAATACTTGAAATTATTGTTTTAATAATTTCAGCTTTAATAATAATTTTCATATCTGCTAATTACCAAGTTCCTGTTACGATTACTGAAGAAAATGAAATTCCAATACCGGAATATATACCTAAAACTGAATATGGAATTATTGTTGATTCGCTTAAAATATACAGGGGTAAGATTAAACGAAATCAGTTTTTAGCAGATATACTGCTAAAATATAATGTTGATTATGCTACAATTGACTTGCTATCAAAGAGGTCAAAGCCGGTGTTTAATGTCAGGAAAATCAGATATGGGAATAATTATTCGGTGATTTGTTCAAATGATTCAATTGAAAAGGTATTGTATTTTGTTTACGAGAGCTCACCTGCATCCTATGTAGTATTTGATTTGGTTGACTCTGTTCATGTTCATACAGGGAAAAAAGAAATTGTAAGAAGGGAAAAAATTGCATCAGGTATTATAACATCATCA
>JAUWKH010000144.1 GCA_030614305.1 Bacteroidota bacterium | reverse complement strand
TTTCAATAACCTCAGGTTTTTTTTCAGCAATTTCTTCCTGTTGTTTTTCCTGAACCTTGGGTTCTTCTTTTGGTTGTTCAATAATTTTCTCGTCAGGAACTTCTTCTAAATCATCCTTTTCTTCAGGATTGTCAATAAAGGGAGCTTCTTCAGTATCCTGTGTGATAATTTCTTCCTCCTGAATTTCCTCAATAATCGGTTCTTCGGCAACTTCTTCTGGTATTTCTTCAGGAACTTCTTCAGTAACAATTTCTTCCTGAATTGTTTGTGAAGGCGCAGATTCGACAGGCTCATCTTCCTGAACAATTCCCATTCCATTGTCACTGCTGCCAAGATTTACTTCAACTCCTTCCTCACCCGGTAATGGTAAAGGTGTTGAAAGAACGAAAAAAAACAACGCTAATATCAACAGCAAATGAAATAATATTGTTCCTATTATCCCTTTTATTCTATATTTACTATTTCCTTTCAATTTAGTGTCTGTTTATAGTCAGCAGTCTCCATTTTTTGCTAATTGCGGACTGCTTATACCGACTTGATTTATGGTTTGGAATTTCATTATTCTATCAATCACATTTTGTCTATAGATAAACTCTATTTAGGCTTGGTCGCAAGTATCACCTTATGTTTTGTTCCGTATTTCTGATTAATATTATTTACAGCATCAATAACATTCACAACATATTGAAGTGGTACTGACTTATCTGCTCTTAAAACAACAGAGGCATCAACTTGTCCGGCAATTTTATTATCAATTTTATCTTGCAGGCTTGCCAGATTAACCTGATTCTCATTTACAAAATACTTGAATTTATCATTAATATAAATCGTAACAGTTTGTTTAGCCATAGTTCTGCTACTACTACTGGGCAGTAAAAGTTTAATGGCATTCGGGCTGACAAGTGTTGATGTTAACATAAAAAATATCAACAATAAAAACACAAGGTCCGACATTGAAGCCATACTGAAAGCAATACTTTTTTTGTTTCGTGTGTAAATAGCCATTATATTTATAATTATAATATTACAAAATAAAATCTAAAATCGTTAATCCCGAAAGCTTTCGGGATGTTCATTATTCATTTTATTTGAATTCAACTGACATTATAGACAGACACAATTAAGAAGCAGGTTCGTGCAAAAGATCCATAAATTCGGTTGCACGTGCTTCCAATTTATAAACAAGTTTTTCAACTCTTGCAACCAGTATGTTATAACAAATATATGCAATAATTCCAACAATTAATCCAGCTACAGTAGTTATCATAGCCTGATAAATACCACCTGAGAGCAGTGCTATGTCAATATTATTTCCAGCCATTGACATATCGTAAAAGGCTCTGATCATTCCAATAACTGTTCCTAAGAAACCAAGCATAGGAGCAGCTCCTGCAATGGTTGCCAATCCTGCAGTATTTTTTTCAAGCCTTGATACTTCAAGTTTTCCAATATTTTCAATAGCTGCATTAATATCATTTAGTGGTCTTCCTATTCTGGAAAGACCTTTCTCAATCATTCTTGCTATCGGGCTGTTATTATTCCTGCATAATGAAAGTGCCGAATCAACTCTGCCGTTATGAATAAAATCCTTGATATTATTCATGAAATTACGGTCTTCTTTTGAAGCTCTGTTGATAATTGAAAACCTTTCAATAAAAATATAAACCGCAATAATTGAAAAAACTGCAAGTATTGCAATTATCCAGCCACCTTTAAGTGCTAATTCCCAGATTGAAATGGATATTTCAGTTGGTTCGCCCTCAATTACCTGTGCTGCATTTGTAATCTGTAATATTAATCCTGTTATCATTTGTTTAAATTTTTTGCCTAAAATTAAGTATATTCAAAATGGTATAATGTTAAATTTTATTTAATTTTTAACATCGTATTGTTAATATTAACTGATATTAAAGCAATTTATTATATACCCTTTTATGTAAAAACTTTTTTACATTTGTTGTCAATTAATAATAAAATACTTGGATATGGATATGTTTATTTTAATGGTAATTGTCTTTATTCTTGGATATACCGTAATTGCTCTTGAACATCCTCTAAAAGTTAATAAGGCTGCTACTGCTTTGATAACAGGCGTATTAACCTGGGTTATTTTGGTTTTAGCTTGCACAAAAATTCTTACGCTTGGCCCGGATCATAACGGCTTCAGTCCTTCATGGCATCATTATTTAGAAAGCACGGATTATCAGGATTTTCTGAAGAATAATCCTGATAGCAATATGTTTGAAGCTATGAAATATTTTATCAGCCATCATGAACTTTATCATCATTTGGCTGAAATCTCAAGAATATTGTTCTTTCTGTTGGGTGCAATGACAATAGTTGAAATAGTTGACCAACATCAGGGTTTCAGAATAATTACCGATAAAATTAAGACTACAAATAAAGTTAAATTACTTTGGATACTTAGTTTTTTAACATTTTTTATGTCAGCAGCATTAGATAATTTGACTACTACCATTGTAATGATTGCCTTGTTGCGAAAATTAATTGCCAATCAAAAAACCCGATGGTTCTTTGCAAGTATGGTAGTTATGGCTGCAAATGCCGGAGGTGCATGGTCACCAATCGGAGATGTAACAACAATAATGCTTTGGATTGGCGGACAGGTTACAACCATAAATATCATAACAATGGTTATTATACCAAGTTTAATAACTATGATTATTCCGCTTATTCTTCTGTCATTTACTATGAAAGGAAATGTTGAACGTCCTGATATTAATAAAAAACAAAGTAAAGAATTTACTACCCATGGCGAAAGAAAGTTAATATTAATTCTGGGTATATCAATATTATTATTTGTACCTGTTTTTAAAACATTCACTCACCTTGATCCATATATGGGCATGTTATTAGGTTTAGGTACTTTGTGGATTATAACAGAAATTATTCACAGAAAAAAAACAGGTGAAGACAAACGCCGTTTATCAGTAGTAAGAATATTGACAAAAATAGATGTACCCACAATTTTTTTCTTTCTTGGAATATTAACTGCTGTATCCAGTTTGGCAACCGGCGGACAACTTCAGTTATTAGCCGGTTATTTAGATGAAAAACTTGGAAATATTTATACAATTAATCTGGCAATAGGACTTTTATCTGCTATTGTTGATAATGTTCCATTAGTTGCCGGGGCAATGGGCATGTATCCGACTATGACACCTGAAATTATAAATACCTTACCTGTTGCGGAACAAGCTTATGCTCATTTTTTTGTGCAGGATGGCCGGTTCTGGGAATTCCTTGCATATTGTGCAGGTACAGGCGGAAGTATTCTGATTATCGGTTCGGCTGCCGGTGTTGCAGCAATGGGTATGGAAAAAATTGATTTTTTATGGTACATAAAAAGGATCAGTTTATTAGCTTTAATAGGCTACCTTGCCGGTGCCGGCATATACTACCTGCAAATGCAAATATTTTGGTAAAATAGAATCTACAATAAATAAAATTATTTTCTTGCCACACAAGTTTTTAGTTTGGGTCGTGTCTAATAGAAAATTCAATGGAAGATAAAATCTTAATAGAAAAAATTATTAATCAAGATCATCGGGCTTTTAAAGAACTGGTTGATAAATATAGTTCATTGGTTATAAATACCTGTAAAAGTTTTGTTCATGATCAGGATGATGCACAGGATATAGCACAGGATGTTTTTATTGAGATTTATCAATCAATATATAAATTTCGTGAAGAGGCAAAAATTTCTACATGGCTTTACAGAATTTCTGTTAATAAATCATTGAACTTTATCAGAAAAAGAAAGAAAAATATTTTGTTTAAAAGCATTGAGCAGTTTTTTTTGAATTCCGAAAAAGAAAAGATTGATATCCCTGCTTCAGATTCGCAAAATGCTGATGCAAAAATTGAAAATGAGGAAAGAAAAAATATCTTATACAAAGCCATTGAATCATTAACTTATAATCAAAAAATTGCCTTTACATTAAATAAATTTGAAGATATATCATATAAAGAAATTGCAGAAATCATGGATTTGTCGCTATCTTCAGTTGAATCTTTAATTCATAGGGCAAAAATTAATCTTCAGAAAAAATTAATAAACTATTACAAAAAGAACATATACTGACCGCAAGTTTTGTTTATAAAAATTGTCTTATCTTTAAATGATTTAAATATGAATTGCAAAGAAGTACATAAAAATTTGATCTTCTACATTGAAAACGAATTAAATACGGAAACTCAAAGTAAAATTCAGGAGCATATTAATGCTTGTGTTTCCTGCAAAAAATTATATGATAAAATTAAAAATACTTTGGTAATAATCAACAAGGAAGAAAAGAATAAATCTTATCCATTTTTCTTTACCAGGATACAGCAGAAAATTGAAGAATTAAATTCTTCAGAAATTAAAACCGGATTTCTCCCCTCTTTTACAAAATTACTTAAACCTGTAACTTTAGCAATTCTGTTAGCATTTGGTATTTTCTTCGGAATTAATTTAGGAAATAAATACGAAACAAACAATTATACTGAAAGTAACGAAAATCTTTTACAAGCTTATGCCAACGAATATTATGTAAATGAACTTAATGAAGAAACTATAGAAACTTTTTTACTTAACGATTAAATCAACAAATTATGAATTACTTTAAAAACAGAAACTTATTTATCTGGATAATTGTTATTTTGCTTGTAATAAACGTTTCAGCAATAACAACAATAATTTACCATGTGTATTTTTTTAAGCCCACTCCACCATCTGAATTTATGTCAGGAGAAAGACCACATAAATTTATGAAGAAAGAACTGAACCTGTCTCCTGAACAAGAAAAAGAGTTTTCTCAACTTAAAACAGAATTTCATAATAATTCTAAAAAAATTATAGAATTACTAAAAGAAAACCGAATAGTTATGATGGAAGAATTATCAAAAACCGATCCCGATACTGCCAAATTAAACCAAATAGCCAATGAGATTGGATTTTTGCATGCTTCCTTAAAAAAGAAAACCATCAAACACTTTATTGACACGAAAAATATATGCGATTCAGGGCAATTTGTACGCTTAGGAAGAATGTATAAGTGTATGATAATGGACGAAGATTATAAAACTGGTAAAGACAAGCAATTCAGACATAAAAAAATAAAAGACTTTAATAAAAGTAAATTTCATAGAAAAAATAATTACTAATTTAAAAACAAATAACAATGAAAACAAAAAAAGTAAAAACAGGATTATTAGCGACAATTTTCGCTTTAACATTCATATTTGCAACAACAGCAGGTATGT
>JAUWKH010000341.1 GCA_030614305.1 Bacteroidota bacterium | reverse complement strand
TCCGTATGGATAACAAATAACAAATTTCTTTAAAAAAATCGTATTATTTCTAAAATAAGAAATTATTTTTGTCAACTCAATATAAACAAATTATTAAAATGAAACAATCTATGTTGTTGCTGCTTTTATTTTTTATTTTAAATTTTCAAAATAATCTTTATTCTCAAACTTTACCTGATAAGCAATTTTACAAACATATGGAAGGCAATATTAATATAAATATAAAAATTACTGCCGACCTTTCAAGTATCAACAGTAAGATACAAGGATACTATTATTACTATTTTCATGAAAATAAAGATAACAACTATTTTATCTATTACGGACAGACTATACCTTTACAAGGAATAATTAACAAAAACGGAGATATAGAGCTTGCTGAATTCAATGGCAAAGGCTCAATATTTAAAGGGAATTTTACAAGCAAGAACAAGATTGAAGGCATATGGAAAAAATCAGAAAGTGATAAAAAATTAAGTTTTGAATTAACAGAAAAATATCCGGATGGAACAATGCAATTTGAAGTATATTATTTAAGATCGGAATGTCGTCTTGTTGAAGAAGAAAATTCACCTGTTGCAAGTTTGGAATTAGCCCTGTTTGATCCAAATAATTACCCCGACAAAAATATTTCCGATTCTGTAAAAAATATTATTACCCGAAACTTTTTCGGAAAGAACTTCCTGCAAACACTGCCTGATTCAATGTTGATAAAAAAGGAAGAACAATATTTTGAACTTTATATAAAATCAAATAAGGATATTTATCACGGTGGCAACTCATTCAACTGGGAAAAGATAAAACTAATGAACATCAGGTATAATCAGGATTTTATTCTTTCGCTCGAATACAAGGATTATGGTTATACAGGAGGTACTCACGGAATTGAAGTTAATAAATTTAATGTTATTGACCTGAAAACCGGCAATATAATTACTATTGATGATATTTTTGAAGATGGCTACAAACCAAAGCTAACTAAAATATTAAACCAAAAATTAAGGGAATTATATTTAATTAAACCTGAAGATAATCTTAAAGATGCAGGTTTTTTTGTTGATGAAGTTGAACCAAACAACAACTTTTATATTAACAAAGACGGCATAGGATTTTATTACAATAGTTATGAAATTGCTCCTTATTCAAACGGCCATACCGATATTTTTTTTTCGTTTGAAGATGTTGAAGATATACTAAAAAACGTTGGTGCAATTAAAAGAATAACTATTGTTAATTAAATTTTATTTCTTTTTTATCGTCAGATTAAATATTATTTTATTATTGTATCAAATTTGATTATGAAATTTTCTTTTTACTTTTAGAATAAAATATATACAGATTAATTAATTTTGTAACAGTCAGTTTTATTTAAAAATTAAATGGAAACCGTTTATTTAGTTTTAATTATCGTTTTATTTATTCTTGCCATCTCCGATCTTATTGTAGGAGTAAGCAACGATGCTGTAAACTTTTTGAATTCTGCAATTGGCTCAAAAGCTGCACCATTTAAAGTAATAATGATAATAGCTGCACTTGGGATACTTGTTGGTGCAACATTTTCAGGCGGTATGATGGAAGTGGCAAGGAAAGGGATTTTCCACCCCGAATATTTCTACTTCTCAGAAATCATAATCATTTTCCATGCCGTAATGATAACCGATGTTATACTTCTTGACATGTTTAACACTTTCGGACTGCCCACTTCTACTACTGTTTCAATAGTTTTTGAATTACTCGGTGCAGCAGTTGCCATGTCAATTATCAAAATTACATCCTCACCCGAAACAGCAAAAGAACTTGGAGAATATATAAATACCGGAAATGCACTGGCAATTATTTTTGGAATATTACTATCAATTGGAATTGCATTTTCTATTGGTGCAATTGTTCAATATATTACAAGAATCATTTTTTCATTTAATTATAAAAAAAGATTAAAATACTTCGGTGCGATCTGGGGTGGAATTGCAATTACTGCAATAACATATTTTATCCTGATAAAAGGAGCAAAAGGAGCTTCATTTATGTCGGACGAAGTAAAACTGTTGATAAAAGAAAATACACTTTTAATCTTATGTACCAGTTTTGTAGCATGGACTATTTTACTTCAATTATTAAACTGGATCATTAAACTTAATATTTTAAAGCTTATCGTTTTAGTTGGAACTTTTGCTTTGGCTATGGCTTTTGCAGGTAATGATCTGGTGAACTTCATTGGTGTCCCGTTAGCCGGTTATGAATCTTTTAAAGAATTTTTATCTGTACC
>JAUWKH010000087.1 GCA_030614305.1 Bacteroidota bacterium | reverse complement strand
GATGCGTACTTCATTATCTTCATCAATGGATTGTTCGAGCGAGACAGGGAAAAGGTTTACCTGGTTTCTGTTTGTTCCTTGAATAAATTTCATGTTTTAAAGATACTCAATTTACAAAAAGCATCTGCTTTAATAACAATAAAATTATTAACAAAATAATATTAGGTTTTTAGACAGTCTGACGGTGGTGGTATGTTTTAGTTGCCGATTTCGAAGCACATCATTGTCAATTTAGATGAATTTTTAATAGAACTACAACCTTTAAATTCCCTCTAACTCGGCAATTAAATATACCACGTGTTATGCACTGGCAGTTCTTGTTTCTGGCTGTATATATATTATTTAACTCTGTCATATTAAACTTGTCATTTCTTTTTTCTGTCTGTGACGCCTGTGTGTTAGCGTGTTTTAAATTTATTCTTTTAAAAGTGTGAGAGAAAAATTTTGAAATTCTTCTCTCGGGTTGACTTTGCAAGCTCTTTGACAAAGCTTTGGTTGAGGTGTTGGCTCGTGGGGCTTTGGCAATGTGCTTGCAAATGCGTTGGCAATTCCTTTTTTTAATCCTTGCTTTTATTCTCTTTTCCAATAAAAGATAATTTTGAGATTCTAAACAATCTGTATAAACTTTACAAAGGTAAAATATTATAGACCATTTTAAAATTTAAGATTCTGGTTAATAATCTCACCATCTTGCATTTCAATTACTCTGTCTGAAGCTTTTGCGAAGTCGATATCATGAGTGACTGTAATAATTGTTTGATTAAAGTCTTTAGATATTTGTTTAAAAATGTCCAACACAATTTTGGAATTTTTGCTGTCTAAATTCCCAGTTGGCTCATCACACATTATTATTTTAGGTTCATTAATCAATGCTCGTGCTATAGCAATACGTTGTTGTTGCCCCCCTGATAGTTTCGATGCCGGTTTTAAGGCTTGTTCTTCTAATTCGAGTAATTTGAGTTTCTCATATGCTCTAAATTCTATCTCTTCACGTGAATACTTTCCTAATTTCAGGGCAGGAATCATAATGTTTTTTAAACAACTAAATTCCGGTAGCAAATAGTGAAATTGAAAAACAAATCCAATACTGCTGTTTCTTAATCTTGCCAATTTATCTTGTTTTAGTCCTGTAAGAAGTTGTTCGTCAAGGTATATTCTTCCTTCATATTCTGTGTCCATTGTCGAAAGCATGTACAACAATGTCGATTTACCGCAACCCGATTTGCCGATAATGGACAAAAATTCACCTTGTTGCACTTCAAAAGCGATATTATTTAATGCTTTGAACTCAACCGGGCTGTAAAAGAATTTTGTAATATTTTCTGTTTTAAGTATGGTTTTCATTTTCGTTAGTTTCTAAAAATTGAAATCGGGTCAACTTTGGCTGCTCCACGTGCAGGAATATAACCAGCAATTAAAGTTACGAGTAAGCCGACAAATAAACCCATGAGCATAATTTTAGGTTCAACCTGAATCGGAAAATATCCTATATCACCACCAATATATACTTTACTAAGAATTTTTATCAAAAATGCACCTAACATCATCCCACCAATTGTTCCCAAAATGCCAATGATTAAGGCTTCGCTGATAAATATTTTTACAACACTTTTGCTTGCAAAACCTTGCGCTTTAAGTATGGCAATGTCATGCAGTTTTTGTTTAACAGTCATATTGATAATATTGTAAATGGTGAATGCAGCCACAATCAGGATTATAAACGAAATTGAGCCCATCATTACAGCTCTGGTTTTTTTTGTTGCTTGTGCCGATTCATTAGCTGTTTGCCAACTCTCGGCATTATAACCTGATAAAGTTTCTAAATCGGAAATGTATTTTGGGGCATCGTTTGGGTTTTTAATTTTAATGTAAATGTCAGTTAGATAATCAGGTCCTTGTGCCATTAGTTGCTGGGCAATTGATAAATTGATATATGACTTGGTTTTATCAACAACAGAATTGCTTGTTTTGAAAAAGCCAACTACTTTCATTACTTTAATTATCCCCAAAGATGAAACAATGCTTATATTGTCATTTAACCTAATATTCAGATTTTCGGCAATACCGACTCCTAATATAATCCCATTGGGTGTGCTCAACAATTGGTTCATATCGCCTTCTACCATGGTGGATTTTATATCGAATAATGTGTTTGCTTCAAGGATATTTACCCCTGAACTACTGCCATTTAATTGTGAAATTCCGTTGTTGTAAAACAGGTTGATATTCAACCAAGGTGCTGCTGTTAAAACATATTCTTTCGATTTTAGTTGTTCTGCAATTTTTTCGGGATTTATTAACTTTTTACTGTTATTCGTTATTTTTGGGTTTACAATCACAGAAGTATATTGATCTGTATCGTCTTGCAGGAGTGGCATGCTTATTTTATCGTCCATGAAAATACGAATGTGTGGCATGACTTTAAAAAACGATTCATCGGAACTTCTGTTAAAACCAATGACTAATGAATTTAGGAAAATGAATGCTGCAATGCCTATGGCTACCGCAAGTGATACAACAAAAGTTTGCGTTTTCCTTGCAGATATGTGTGTAAAGGCAATTTCGTAGTCAACACCGATATGTATTTTTTTCTCAAATAATTTCATAATGATTTGAATTTACTTATTTGCTACCTGTATTTCCGAATTTTCATTAATCCCACTTAGTATTTCTACCCACTCATTGGAAATGAATCCTGTCTCAACTTTAATTTTACCTTCACCTTTAACCAATACAGTATTTTCAAAATCTAAATATCTATGCGGAATTACCAGTACGCTATCTTTATTTTCCATTATGATATTTGCCTGAACTTGTGTCCCCGATATCAGAAAATACAAACTGTCTGTAAAAATCGCTTTACAACTAAATGATTGTGTTTTAGTATCGAATGATGGGTAAACTTCGGAAATCATTCCCTTATAATTTTTAGCCTTATCAGTATTCAGTTGAATTATAACCTGCTGATTTACTTGCACCTTTGAAATACTCGATTCATCAATACTTAGTTTAGCGTAAAGATTTGAAGGACTTCCAATAACAGCAATAATTTCACCCCTGCGAACGTAATCGCCTAATTCTTTGAATTTGTTGTAAACTTTACCACCTATTACCGCCCTAAGTTCATTATTGCCTTGCAACACTTGATTAATGGCACTTTGAGTTTTTTGGTTTATGAGTTGTTGTTCGGCTTGCTGTTTTTGCAATTTGTAGTTCTCTTGCAATGAAATATAATTTGCTTTTGATGTTTCAAAGGCGAGCGATACATTTTCATATTCCAATTTTGAAACGCTGTTGGCATCGTATAATTTTTTGTAGCGTTCAACCTGAATTTCGTCTTGTTTCATTTTTTGCTCAGCAATCAACAAGTTTGCTTCTATTTGTTTTAAAGCTGGAGCATTTGGCGATAGATTGCTATTTGCTATATCTAAAAGCTGGTTGGCACCTTGCAGATTAATATCGTATGTTTTGTTATCAATAACAGCAAGTAAATCGCCTGTTTTAACAATGTCGCCTTCTTCAAAGTTTAAAGAAATAAGATAACCATCGCTTTGTGCGGTTAAGTTATATTGATTTTCCGGAACTAAGGCGCCTGATGCAAAAACAGTTTCAGTAATATTCCGATATTCAGGTTTAGTTTCTGAGTATTTTTTACCGCACGAATTCAGTAAAACAAGTCCGGCAAAAGCCATGATTAAATATCTGTTTGTTTTCATTTTATTGTATTATTTAGTTCAATTTTTGACATTGTGTAGAGTAAATTTGCAAGTGCACTGCTGTAATTCAAACGGCTTGTAAGCATATCATTAAAAGCAATGAGCAACTTGTCAGATGAAAGTATTGACATGTTAAACTGATTCATTGCCAAACCATAGTTTTGTTCTTTTAGTTGAAAAATTTGCTTTGCGGTATTGAACTGTGAATATGCTTTTTCATAATCCAAAATCAATTGTTTATTTGTTAACTCATTTTGAAGTTTAGTGTGTTCAGCATTTTGCAGCGAAATAGTTTTATTGATTTGTGAACTTTTTGTAAGCGTATATCTATTTATATCGGGGAACGGTACACTTAATTTTAAACCTATATATTGAGAATTTAACCATTTTATATCATTATCAAAGAACATATTGTTGCTGTTTTGTTGCCATGAATCATAAAACACAAACGAAACAGTAGGATATTGCATAAAACGATTTGTTTTTAAATCGGCTTTTGCCAGTTCAACTTTCAGAAGCGAAAATTTGTATTGTAGCTGATTATCTACATTTAAACCAAGAACAAATTGTTTATTGTAGTTGGGCTGTTCGTTAATATTTAGTTCAGTTGATTCAGGAATATCGCATAAAATTTTGATACTGTAATATTGTTGCTTTAAGGATAATTTTAATTGTTCCAGTTTATCGGATAGAGTTAGTTTATTGATTTGAGCATCATTCAAATCTTGCTGACGGACAATACCTTCGGAATATTTATTTTGCATATTCTTTAGTAAAGTATCGGCAGCCACTAAACTTTTTTGAGTAATTTCAATTTGTTCTTGCAATGAAATGATATTGTGATATGTTGCCGAAACTGATTCAAAGAGTGATTTTTTGGCAATAAGATTATTCACGTTTGTAAGTTCTGCATTCACATTGGCACTTTTTAGTTTTGCCCAACTTGCAGGGTTGATAATGTCGATTTGCGGTGCTAAATTGAAATTTCCAATATATTGCAGACCTGTTGTAACTTCTTTAAATGTTCCTGGTGTTCCACCAAACGCTTCTGCCGGAAGAAAAGTAACAGGTAATTCCAAGTTATTGGTTAAATTCAAATTGGTTTGCATTCTGAAATTTACCAGCCCGGCTTGCGCTGAAATCTTTTGCCATTTTGCCAAAAGACTTTGCTGTTCTCCTGTTTTGATAGACATACTGTTATTTTCAGCATATTTTAAAAGCGAATCGAGGTTATTAAAACTAAGTTCGGTCTGTGCATTTAAAACTTGATAGAAAAGGAGAACAGAAAATATTGTCAATAAGTACGTTTTCATAATCATAAAGGTTTTAATATTAATTTTATTGAATTGATTAATTCATCACCTTTTTGAATTAAATCAAATGAATAATCCGACATTTTCCATTTCTTTACAAACATTCTCATTGTTCCTAAAATAATTATAGCCAAATGTTCTGCTTCAATATCATTGCGAAATTCACTTTGGTTTTGTCCATAATTGATTAAACCTGTCACGTCCGCTATGCTTTTTTGCATCATAGCTTTTGTTTTTTCAATCAACGAATTTTCGTTTTGAAATAAATCTTCCGAAAAAACTACAGAAACCAAAGCAGGAATTGATGCAAATTTTTGAAAATGATTTTTGAACTTTTGTTCAAGTCGTGTAAGCGTATCAACATTCTGTTGTTCATTTTCCGATATCTTATGCTCATTAACAGAATCGAGTATTGCAATCAATATATGAGTTTTATTTTCGTAATGCCGATATATTGCAGATTCAACAATTCCAATTTTTTTTGAAAGATTTTTAATTGTCAAACCTTGAATACCTTTTTCTGCAATAAGCTCAAGCGAGGCTTTTATTATTTCCTTTTGTCGTTCAGATAAGTCGTTATTCATATTAAATATTTTTATGAGAGTGAATATTCGCTCACAAAGATAAATCATTTATTTTGATTCCGTCTAATATTTTTAATAAAAAATGTTAAAGTCAATGGGAGCAAGGGCTAAATGGCTATTTTGATTTTGCTGAAGCGTTGGCTTTGTGTGTCGGGGCAAAAGCAAATGTGCCATTTGTGGGCTGGCTGAATTTCAAATTTTTGTGGGTCGGGAAAAAAATTAAAAACACATTTAGGTCGACAATGAGTGTTAGCCTGTCTGTCAGTTTCGTTTTCCGTGTCAAGTTTAATATTCCATTTCATTGTCAATTTTCTGTGTCGCTGTTTTTTCTTCCGCTTGTGCATAACGGCAGTCTGTCTAAAAACCCTGAATGTTATTATTTATTCTTAATCTATAAATTTCTAAATAGCTGTTTTTTAATATTATACGTTTTACTGTTTTATCAATATATTTGCTTTTTAATAGTTTTTAGACAGTCTGACGGTTTGTGTATGTGTAGTGCGGGATTAAAAGTACAAAACTTTCAATTACGTACGGAGCCAATTCGTTTATTCATAATTTCAAATTTTCCGTCAAGTCGTCAAAGACGAATTGGCGGTGTTGCAACAAAGTGCCTCAGCCCAAAAAACTACTGAAACCCGCATTACATATGACACTTTTTATGCATTGGCTTTTTTTTTAATATAACATTTTGAACTCATCAATTTCTCCGGTTTTTGTCTCTTTCAATTTCTCAATTTCTGAATATTTTGCAACTTTCCATTGCATATTATCAATCTTTTCTACGTTTATCATTAGTGTTCCGTCTTCTCTGAAAATCTTAAAACTTTTATCAGGCAAATCATTCTTATATATTATTTCTTTCAGAATTTTTCCAGTTTGATAGAAATATGTCCATCTCCCAGATTTTTTATTAACATCATATTTGCCTCTTGTTTTTATATAATAAGTATCTGGCGGAATTTTACTTTGAATTTCTTCGGCTTCTATATGATACCGTTTGTCCAAAAAAGAAGTGTCTAGCTTCTCGCTTCCTATTAGTCGCATTCCATCTATTTCTCCTATTTCTAATGGTCTGTATTTTATCGTCACATTTGTATACCAATGACAATCAACATCGGATTCAGCATCATAGCCACTTGCACTTTCAAGGATGATTAAGTTTTGGTTTTCCACATATTCAATCCAGTTACCAATTTTATTCAAATTCTCATCCATACAGTTATACTTAACTCCTTGAAACAAGATGTAATCTTTCTTTAAATAAAGTGTGTCATTTTGAGATTTTGCTACTAACGAGCATAACACTAAAACTATAATAATAATTTGCTTCATCGTGGCTTTTTTCAAGCTTATGCCCAACGGTTTAAATATGGTGCGTTTGGCATTTCAACGCACAAAACTTTCAATTTACTACCGTGTTTATTTATTGCTACCATCTTCAAACTTAGCACTATCTGCCAAATGCACTATATTTTTTGCTGCGTTTTTGTTGCTCGCATTTTTCTTAATTATCCTTTTGTAAAGATAGCCTAATGTAAATCCATAAGCTAAAAAACCAAATAGAGAATAAACCAACCAAAATAGTTGGTCTTTATCATTT
>JAUWKH010000082.1 GCA_030614305.1 Bacteroidota bacterium | reverse complement strand
AGGGTATAAAGGAAACATTATCCTTGAACCAAATAATCAAAATGGATTATTAAAAAAATCAGAAGTTATGATTTTTCATATACGTTCAATTTCAAAAGAACGATTAGTTAAAAAAATAGGTTTTATTGCAAGCAAACAACTTTTAGAAATTAAACAGGGTCTGGAGGATATTATGAGGTATTAATTTAATTTTTTATTAATAATAAAAAATTAAAACTATCCTTCATCTTCTTTTTTCTGTTTTTGCTTTACTTCCTTATGAATTGCTTTTGCTTTTTTATGATCCAAATTACCTTTGCTGCCTTTTTCCCTTACATCAAGTTTTTGAATTGAAGTTTGACTTCCATATATGATTAAATTATCTCCTTCTTTGATCTTTATATCTCTGTTTGGGGCTCCTATATAAATTCCGTTTACTCTTTCAATTCCCAGTACTGTTATGCCTTCATTCCTCAAATTACTCTCTAATAATGTCTTTCCTTCTATCCAATCACTTTTTTTTACATTAAGTTCTGTGACTTCATATTCACCTGTAAGCTTTAATAATGAAGCATAATCACGAGTTTGTATATTTGTAAATGTCCTCATAAATTTGTTAATAACCTTTGTCAGCCATTTATCTACTAATTTACTTGATGATAGAATCCATAAAATACTAACACCTCCCGCTAAAATGGCTATATTAAAATACCATGGTAAAGAACTATCATCCTTATGCAGAAAAGTTATTAAAAGGGCGGCAATTACAGTAACAATACCGGCATTACCCAATAGCATTAATGTAAAAATTATTTTTCTTCTAACAGGATGTTGTGTAATTTTTTCGGATTCAATAGTAGTGAATCCACATCCGGTAAATGCTGACCTTGACTGGAACTTTGCAGATTTTCCTGATAAACCTGTGTTTTCCAAAGCAGCTGCTGCTATTCGTGTCATCAGGATGGAAAATATCAGAATAGCTATTACGGATATTGCTGGAAACATAATTTTATTGTTTTAAAATAATATTTGATATAAGTACTGATCGATCTGGCATATAATTAACCTTTCTAATCTTCAAATAATAAAATCCATATAATTTTTCTTGTTAATTATTGAATAATCAATTTTGCTATAATGTTTTATAAAATCGGAGGGTAGAGATGCTTTTCCTTTTTGCCATTTTATTTCATAAGCATACATAATACTGTCATGCACCTCTATCATGTCAATTTCCTGTTGATTATAATTTCGCCAAAAATAGCGATTACAAAATATTCTTTGATAACTTGTTTTTTTTATTCTTTCATAAATAATAAAATTTTCCCAGAGCGCTCCAATATCATTTCTATTATCAATATCATTAAATTGCATTATTATAGCATTTCTTACACCATTGTCCCAAAAATAATATTTACTTTTTTTTGCAATTTCCTTACGAAGATTTTGACTATAAGACCTTATATTAAATATTACAAATGTTTTCTCTAAAAGGTCTAAGTATCGTGCTATAGTCCTTACATTTACTGAAAGTTGACAGGCAAGTTCATTTATTGAAAGTATATTCCCAACCTGAAATGCCAGTAATTTCAATAAATCCATCAGTAATTTAGGACTTTTTACTTTTTCTAAAATAAGAATATCTTTTAACAGATATGAATTTACTAACTCATCTAATATCTCAATCTTATCTTTTTTATTTTTTGTAGTCAGTATTTCGGGATAAGAGCCGAAAACAAGGTATTCATTAAGCTTTTCTCTCAGTTCAAACTTATTATATATGGAAAGTAATTCATTTTGAGAAATCGGTAATAATGTAATAACTTTTTTCCTGCCGGTCAAAGGTTCACCAATGTTTTGAGACAGGTCAAATGAGGACGATCCTGTTGCAATAATTTTAAGATCGGGTAAATTATCAACCAATATTTTTAATCCCATTCCTATTCCATGTATTTGCTGAGCTTCATCAATTGCAATCAAGTCATAACCTGAAGCATATTCCAAAATCTGATTAAAATCACGTGAACCAAGTATTTGCTGGATACGAATATTATCTCCTGAATCAATTTTATATTTTAAATTGCATTTCTTTAGCAATTCATTTAAAAGTGTTGTCTTCCCAACACGTCTTGCGCCGTATATAATCAACACTTTTCTTGGTAGCATTATTTCATTAAGATTTTTAAAATATCTTGTAATCATTTTAAGATTTTTTTGCAACAAAGATACAAATATTATTATGAATATTTGTATTCATACTACAAATATTCATATTATTTAGTCAATTTTATTTATTACGGAATTGGATAAATTTTAGAATTATCCCTGTATCCGGGTTCATCCTTGTACCAGTCGGGATAGCTTGTGCCGCCGGATTCAGCCCATTCGTAAAATTTTAAGTAACCATAGGTAATTTCAACCTTTTCAATTGTATAATCAAAACTTTCGATAATATTAATTGCCCATGGAAGGTTGTTTTCAGTTTTGTAATACCTGCCAATACCCGGGTCACTATCGTCATGCAGTGTCCCGAAATAACTCGCATCAACAAGGCTTGTAGGAGGATAATCTGCAAGGTGTATCTCTTTTCCCCTGATTTTATCAACAATTAAAAACGGGTTAAAATTAATCATATCAATATCACCTAAGCTATATATTCCCTGGGTTAAAACCATAGTTATTTTAACTGTATCGGGCTCTACATAAGGATATGCAGGATCAACATTAACACCAAATCCTGAAGAAGATTGTAAAATATTATAAGCATTATCAAAAACAATTATTGTGGTTTTTTCCTGTCCGGCTTCAGTACCATTAGCATTTAAAGTTATATACCCATCCTGAAGATCATAACCACTCACAGTAATATCATTTGCCTGAATATTATCATTGGGAAATTGAAATCCAAATCCGTTAAACAGACTTGCGCCGATTGCACGAACAACAAAGTTCCCGTAAATTTCTGTTACTTTGTTTGAAGCACTCGTAACAATTTCAAACTGATAATCCAGTACTAAGTCATTAAAATCATAATCCCCTAAACCAGGCCAAAGGTCTTCAAAAGCAAGACTGGCATAATCACCTGATGGATAGAAGTTATTAAAAGCGCGTTCAGGGTCATAAGGATAAGCATCTTCATCATCAGGAACACCATCTCCGTCGCTATCCGTACCTTGTTGTCCATTATATATCGCCTGAATTTCTTCTGCAGTTAATGCTTGACTATAAATACGAACATCGTCAATAGTGCCTTTAAAAAATTTCTGGGCTCCATTATCCGAGCCAAAACTAACTGGTCTTGAATTTACTTTTAATTCACCGGCAACAGCTTTACTGCTTTTTTCCTGCCCGTTAACATATAATTTCATTTGCGAACCATCGTAAGTTAAAGCTATATGATACCATTCGTTTAACAATGGTCTTCCTTCGCCCCACTTCAATCCATGACTTGTATTATTAGTCATTCGTATTGAGCCTTTCCATCCCTTCCATTTATCCAAGGCAATATTATATCCGTCCCAGTCGCCTTTCTGAACAACTTTGGCTGTTACATTTTTTTCGGTTTTTGCCCATGCCATAATTGATAAACTTTGTGTTATATCAAGATTATCTGCATCAGGTATTGACACATAATCATTCTTTCCATCAAACTTTAATGCACTTCCTGAAATTCCTTCTGTCCAGCTTGCTCCATAAATTGTCCCATCATTACCATCTTCCGAATCATAAACTATTGTTCCTGAATTTTCATTTAAATTCCATAAAGAAACAATGCCGTCTTTATTAAAACTTTTATTATTTATAATATTCTTCTTTGAAAGTGAGAATTCAACATTATCATTAATAATGCTTACAGGTACTGAATTTATTACTACTTCGTTAATATATACAGGAAAATTAATGCTAACTTTATAACTTTCTTGTATACTATCATAAATGCTGTAAAAACCATCATGATAAAAAATATTACCATCAACTGATGTGATTTGTAATATGGTTGTTTCTTCAGAATAGATACTAAAATTAACATTTCTTGATGTTTCCCAATCAAAGTCAGGGCTGGCTACAAGATTAGAAAGGTTATGTATAATATCCTGAGGTTCGTCATTAAACTTTTTACAAGCAGTAAATAAAATAAATACTGAGAATAATACAAATGATATTTTTTTCATTTTTTCCAAAATTTAATATTTTAAAAAATGTTTGGCAATTATTAAGCCAAATGTAAAATTAAATTATATTTTTCAGAATTACAATTGTTTATAAATAAATTGTATAATTATTTGATTCTAAATTTGGGAAGACTTTCTATAAATTGGATTGCTCGAGCGAGACATGGAAAAGGATTGCCTGGTTTCTGTTGGTTCCTTATATAAATTTCATGTTTTACAACATACTCAATTTATAAGAAGCACCTGCATTAATAACAATAAAATTAATAATAAAATAATATTAGGTTTTTGACAGTCTGACAGTTAGGCTTTTACTATTTCTTTATATTATCGTATTTTGAAGGAAAAGGAAAATCATCCCCCTCAAATTGCCTAAGCACTGAATTTAACAACCACTTCCCATCAATATTGACTATTTGCAGGCTATTCACAGCCCTACAATATATGGAGTCCTTTGAGTTGTAATAGTAGGTGAGATAACTAATTCTATGTGCAATATTTCCATAGCACTCTGTCTCTGAATCTATTTCAAGTTCATTGAAGTAGGTTATTTGTCCGGCATCAATTGCTTTTTTAAAACGCTCAAGACTTTCTTTCATTGATTCAGTTTCGATGCTATCTCCTCTTATTGTCTGAATGAATGAATTAGGCGTATAATAATAAGAAAAATCAGAAAAATCTACCCAATCACCTTTTTCATATTTCCAAAAATAATATGCGCCGGCTACTGCTTTATCAATAGCTTTTTCTACTTCAGAAACGGGTTCTGATTTGTCAATTGATGTGTTGTTATCCTTTGGTGCATTGCAGGCAACGACTGTTAAAAGGATGATAAATAATTTCATTGATGTTTTCATAATAATAATTTAGTTTATAAAATTGTTTAATTGAAGCAATAGCGGTTTGTCTAAAAAAGCCACTGTTTTATAGAAATCAGACAAATATAAGCTTATTTAATAACAATAAAATTATTAATAAAAAATGTTGCCGGATTTTCTCTGGGAATCATTTTATTCTTTTTATCATGTAAAAAAGACGACAACACACCGCAAAATGTTGTTTTATTCGGAGGAACAACATACTGGGAATGTAATATGATTGCATTAAATCCTGATACAATCAGATATTATTATCTTTTTAGTCTTACGCAAGATGATAACAAATTGTCTGGAGAAATTGTTGTTCGCGATTCTACAGTGCAAGAAAAAGGGTTTATTAATGGTGTTGTTGAACAGGACAGCATATTTTTTTCCACAAACTTTAATGATGATAAACTTAATTTCTCTTTCAAAGGGATTTTGGATAATTCATCCAACCAATCCGAACTATCTGGATTTATTAACCCAAACCTACTATCAATCGGTGGTAATGATGAAATGATTATAATTATTAACAACAGCAACAATGTTAGGTTTTTAGACAGTCGTAGAGTAGAGCCTGACAGCCTACTCTAAAATATTACCCAAAGATAATAAAATTAGTATAAACTATCAGTGCCCCCTTCATCAAACCCCCGAAAATTTTCGGGGTGAAGTTTTCTGTCTGTTTTTCGGTGCGTTGGGGCAGGCATACTCTTTGACAAGTTTTGGTTCGTGTGTCGGCTTTTTTGAGCGACTTGGCAATGTGTATGACTGCGAAGGGTAGGCTATTCCGTCATTTTTCATTATGCTACTTTAGTTTCATATAAATGTTTCTGGAATTCAATAAACAGTGATGTTATGTTTGAAACATCGCCCAATATCTCTTTTGCATCTTCCAACGATTGATATTTATTTGTCAGCAAGATTGGTAATTTTTCCTGGTCAAGTTCTCCAACGCCTGTCTCAATATATTTGCTCAAAACAAATTCTATAAATTCCTTTTGCTTGTCGTTGAGTAATGCAAAAATTGTTGCTTCTGCTCTTGTTACTCTTTCTTCTCTTGTTATCGGTTTTATGTCGCTGTTAAACACATATTCCAACACATCAAACAAATCGCTTTTTTCTGCGTCAATTAGTTTTTTAAGAGTGTTTAACTCTTCTTTGCCGAAACCTGCTTCGTCCAACTTTTCAAGCAAAGTTTTTCTTGTCATTGGATTACTCCACAAAGTCCGTAATTCTTCTTCGCTTTTAAAGAAGTTAGGAAGTTCTCCAAATAAATTATTCAAAAATTCCTCAGCAGAAATTGGTTTACCGTCAGCATTCCAAAACGAAGTAGCAATCATATGTTGTATTTCTCTTTCTTTACCGTCACGTAATTTTACCTTAACTTTTTTTGGACAAATACAAGGGCTTTGTCCACATTTATAACAAGGCGGTGGTGGTTCTTTAATACAAATACAAGGTTTTTGCCCACAAAGAGGACAAGGTTTTGGTGGTGTCTTTTCGCAAACACAAGGTATTTCTCCGCAAACCGGACAATGGTCTTCTTCCACAGGTTCGCCATCCCATTCCGGGTCAGAAAAGCGTTGATAAGCATCTACAAAATCATAAATAGTAAAAAATTCTTTTCCGTCAAAAAGGCGTGTTCCTCTACCAACTATTTGTTTAAACTCAATTATTTGATTTACCGGTCGCATTAAAACAATGTTGCGAATATTCCTGGCATCAACACCTGTTGATAGTTTTTGGGAAGTGGTTAATACCGTTGGAATTGTTTTTTCATTTTCTTGAAATTCCCGTAAAAACTGTTCGCCAATTTCTCCATCGTTTGCAGTTACACGAACACAATAGTTCGGGTCGTTACTTTTTTTGTATTGATTTACCAAATCACGAACTGCGGCTGCGTGGTCTTGTGTAGCACAGAAAATGATGGTTTTTTCTTTCTGATTGGCTTCGTCCATATAAATCTGAACTCGTTTTGCCTCTCGTTCTTTTATTTCAATAATTTTATTAAAATCAGGTTCTTCATACAGTTTTCCTTCTTCAATCTCGCCTTCAATAATATTGTCATCACTGGTGTAGATATAATCGTCAAGCGTTGTTTTGATGCGTTTTACCTTGAATGGCGTAAGGAAACCATCGTTAATACCTTCTTTGAGCGAATAGATATAAACAGGTTCGCCAAAATATTTATACGTATCAACATTGTCTTTTCGTTTAGGCGTAGCAGTAAGCCCAAGTTGTACAGCCGGTGAAAAATACTCTAAAATTCCTCTCCAGTTT
>JAUWKH010000098.1 GCA_030614305.1 Bacteroidota bacterium | reverse complement strand
TCTCTCGTTTTCTTCTTGAAACCGGAATCTTACTATCATCTGTCATTACAATAAATCCACCTTCATTACGATTATAGTTTTTAATAAATTTTGTATTTATAAGGTGTGATTTATGAGGTCTTATAAAATTATGAGCGCTTAAAAGTTCATCATTTTCTTTAAGGGTTTTTGAAATCAGGAGTTGCTTTCCGTTTGTAAAGAAAAACTTTGTATAATAATTATCCGATTCGCATCTTAAAATTTCGTCGGTTTTAATAACATGTATTTTATCATAAGTTGAAAGTACGATTTTTTTAGGCTCTTCTTCAGGTGTGTTGATATTATCCAGTAAAACTTCAATATTTTTATTGATGGTGTTTTTTTGTTTGTTTTTTTCGATTTTTTTTATGGCATTTATCAGCTCTTCGGGAACAATCGGTTTCAACAGGTAATCAAGTGCACTGTATTTTATTGCTTTAATAGCAAATTGATCATAAGCAGTTGTGAAAATTATTTCAAAATCAATTTCACCGATATCTTCCAACAGCTTGAAACCACTGCCGTCGGGCATTTGAATGTCAAGGAAAATTACATCAGGCTTGTGTTTTTTTATTGCTTCAATACCGCTCTTATAACCGTCTACCTCGGCAATAATTTCCACATTTTTGCAAAATCTTTTTAAAAGTTCTCTCAGTGTATCTCTCGATCTTTTTTCATCTTCTATAATGATTGAGCGTATCATAAAAATATTGATTTAAATAAAATCCAAATATATAAAAATTATTTAAACTATTTAGCCAAATTAAAATTCTTTATAACTAATTGTGATCTCAACTCTTGTCCCTGCGGCATTCCCTTTTGAGTCTTTAAGGTCAATAATATTTACTGAAAATTGTTCTTTGTTTTGTTTATTCAGAATTTCCAAACGTTCTTTTGTTATCAACATTCCTCTTGATTTGCGTGCTATTCCTGATTCTTCCCTGATTTGCATTGCTTTTTTCCTGCCAATACCATTATCCTGAATTGTACAAAATATTGAATTATCCTTTAATGTGAAATTGATATTTATATTTCCTTTATCTTTTCTGTTGATTAACCCGTGAATAATTGCATTTTCGAGATAAGGCTGAATTAACATGGGAGGTATTTCCATGAATTCCTCATCAATTTGCGGGTCAATTATTATTGAATAATCAAATTTATTGTCAAACCTGAGTTTTTCAATATCCATATAATATTTTAAAGCGGATAATTCATTTTTCAGTGGAATGTACGGCTCGCTGGAATTAGCCAGAATCAACCGCATCAGTTGTGAAAATTTTGCTAAATAAAAAATAGCTTTATCAGTATCGTTAGTTATTACAAAACTTTGAATTGAATTAAGTGAATTAAAAATAAAATGAGGATTCATTTGAAGCCGTAATGCTTTTTGTTCAATATCAAACATTTGTTTTTCTATTTCAAGGACCTTTTTTTCAACTTCATGTTTTTTCCTGATAGCTTTTACTCTGCGGTAAATAACAAACCATAAAATCAAAATAATTGCAAGTGCCAACAATATCCTGAATATCCATGTTTGCCACCATGGCGGAATAATTTTGATTGTCAGCGACACTCCTTCTTCGTTCCAGTAGCCGTCGTTATTTGAACCTTTTACCCTGAAAAAATAAGTGCCGGGATTAACTTTAGTATATTCTGCCGATGTGTTGCCGGCATCCGTATACCTCCAGTTTTCTTCGTAATTTTCTAATATATATTTATATTTATTTTTTGAAGGATTGGTATAATCCAAAGCTGAAAATCCAAGAGAAATGAAATTATCATCATAATTTAAAATAATTGTATCACCATTACTTAATGATCCCAAATGAGGAAGATTAAATATTTTAATACCGGTTATCACAACAGGTGGTATATTTTTGTTGATTTTTATTTGTTCAGGGGGAAAACAGTTAAATCCGCCCATTCCACCAAAAAACATTTTTCCATCTGAACTCAATAAAAAAGATTTTGTGTTGAATTCATTGCTTTGTAAGCCATCTTTTACATCATAATTAATAAATTTATTTTCTTTTACATTAAATTTTGATAAACCCCAGTTTGTGCTTATCCATAAATTATTGTCAGGGTCTTCAAGAATTCCATAGGTTACATTATTTGGAAGACCGTCTTTCATAGTGTAATTTATAAATTGTTCTGTTTCGGGATTTAGCTTGCAAATTCCTCCACCGCGTGACGTTACCCAAATATTGCCTGATTTATCTTCATAAACGGAAAATAATTTATCAGTGCTTATGCTGTTTAAATTATCGGGATCATGTTTATAAGTTGTGAAAATGTTTGACTTCCTATTGTATTTAATCAAACCACCATAAGAAGGCAGCCATAAATTTCCTTTGCTGTCTTCAACAATATCAAAAATGGCATTGTTTCCAAAAGTTATTGTATCTGCCGGACTAAAAAAATATCTTTTAAACTTGTTTGTTTTTCTGTTTAGTTTATTTAAACCATTTGATGTTGATACCCACAAAACACCAAAACTATCCTCTAATATTGCCAGCACATAATTTCCTGTAATGCTATTCGTATCTTTAGAATTGTGATAGTATTTGGTAAATTTATTAAGTTGCCTGTTGAATTTTATTAATCCTTTATCTTGGGTGCCTATCCAGTAAATTCCATATTTATCTTTATGTAAAGCCCTGATATTATTGCTTGAAATTGTATTTTTTGAAGACGGATCATGTTTAATGAATTGAAAATCACCTGTTTTTTCATTAAAAATATTAATACCTTTAGTAGTAGCAATCCAATAAACTCCCGGTTCATCTTCAAGAAATGTCCAAACAACATTATCATTCAAACTGTTTGGATCGTCTTGGATTTTTCTGTATAAAGCAAATTGGCTTGAATTTAAATCAATTTTACTTACACCTACAAATGTTCCCACCCAAATTGTTTTGCACCTGTCTTCAAAAATACATGATATAAAATTATTGCTCAAGCTATTAATGTCATTGGAAATATTTTCATAATTAATGAATTTTTTGTTTTTAAAGTCAAAAAGATTAAGCCCTCCGCCATTAGTTCCAATCCATAATTTCCCAAAGCAATCCTCAAAAATCACTGAAATATCATTATTGCTCAAACTATTAATATCATTGTATTCATTTTTATAGTTAATGAACTGATGAGTTTGATAATTGAATTTGTTAAGACCGTTTCGGGTTCCAATCCAAAGATTGCCTTCACTGTCTTTTGTAATAGCCTGAACTAAATTGTCGCTTAAACTCAGGGGATCGTTTGGTGTATGATAATATCTGGTAATAATTTCTGATTTTAAATCATACTTGATAAGCCCGTATCTTGAAGCCATCCAAAAAATACTATCATCTTTATATACCTGATTTATCCAGTTACTTTTGAAAGCGGTATTGTCTCGTGGTTTGTTTAAATATTGAATAAAAAATTTTGTGCTTTTAATATATCTGTTTAATCCTCTTCCGGTGGCAACCCATATCAAGCCATCCTTATCACTGTAAATTTGGTTTATCCAGTTATTAGTAATTGAGGTTGAATCATCAGGAATGTGCCTGTAAACCGTAATGTGTCCTGTTTTTTTATTAAGAATATTTAATCCGTCTTCAGTACCTATCCATATATTGTTATTTTCGTCATTATAAAGTGATAATATAGTTGAATTACTTAAACCGTTTTCCTTATTATAAATTATAAAATTATACCCGTCATACTTATTAAGACCATCCCATGTCCCAAACCACATATATCCTTCCTTATCCTGAATTATTGAATTGATTGTATTTTGAGAAAGCCCTTTTTCAACCTTTATATTTTCGGAAGTAATTCTATCAAACAAAATATTTTCATACTCCTGTGAAAAGGATTTATTACTTCCAAATGAAAATAATAATATTATTATTAATGTATAATTTGCGATTGAATTTTGCACAATTTATCTGTTTTAATGAGATCTGATTTTATCAGTGTTGTGTTTTTTAATGCTATTATCCTGTAAAACTTCAGTCTTCAGTCCTCAGTCCTCAGTCCTCACACTCAGTCACTTAGTCATTCAGTCATTCAGTCATTCAATCATTCAATCATTCAATCATTCAGTCACTCAGTCTTCAGTATATTAATTAATCACATACTGCTGACTGCTTATTGCCTACTGTCAAATGCTGACTACTGACTGACTGCCGACTGAAGACTGCTTTCACTTAAGCTAATTTGTTTGTAGCTTCGCTACGCTAAGTACCTCCGAATATTCGTTTGAAAAAAGATTCTTTTTTAGATTTATTATTTTTTTGGGATTTTTTTAAAGTTTTTTTCATCATTTTTTTTGTATCTTCCGATTGCCTGTTTATGTGTGTTTTTTTACCCTCCATATAAAATACATTATTTTCTTTTTCTCTTATATCTTCCAGTTTTTCATACTCCTTAACTTTTTTTGATGATTTTACTAAATTACAAGCATAACAAAACGGCAAGAGACATAGAATAAAAATGAATATGATTTTCCTTAATTTCATTTTTTTATTAATCATAATTTCCACTAAAATACAATAAAATAAACTTCTAGAAAGTAAAAATATTATTTTTATATTTGCGTTAAATTGGCAAATGATAATTATGACATTTCGCAAAATACAAATATTTAGCTTGATAGGGATTATCAGTTTAGGGATTTTAATCCACACAGGATGCAAAAAAAATAATGATGACGATGAAGACATTCCATACGTTTATGTAAATTTTACTATTAATCCATCATCAATTGAATACAATAATTTGGAAATTGTCGGAAATTATGCTTATGTAACCGGCGGTTTCAGGGGTATAATAATTTATCATGCAACTCAGGATGAATATAAAGCTTATGAAAGGACATCTCCATATAATTATCCAAATGATTTTGAATGCAGAGTAAATGTTGATGATTCGGGTTTAATTGCTATAGATAGCTGCAGCGGATCAAAATATATTTTATTAGATGGCTCTCCTTTTGAAGGTCCTGCCACTAAATCATTAAAACCATATCACACTTCGTTTAACGGAACTCTGCTACATGTTTATAATTAATGGGTAACATAATACTTATCAAACAAACAACCTACTTCATTAATATCATTTTTTTGGTTGATACAAATTTTCCGGATTTCATTTTTAAGAAATAAATTCCGTCAGTAACGAATTTCCCGTTATTGTTTTGTCCATTCCATTTAATATTATAATTTCCGGCAGCTAATTGATTATTGATCAATGTATTTATTTTTTGACCATTTATATTATAAATTTCAATTAATACATTAGCGGTTTTGTTAATAGAAAATTTAATATTTGTTTCATAGCTGAATGGATTTGGATAATTTCCATTAAGGGAAGTTATATTATCAGAAGATAAATTATTGAAGGTTGAAACCAAATCTTCATCAACAAGTATCAGAACATCATGAACACTGACTTCAGATTCAATTGACATAGTATCTGAAATAAGATTCCCTATGTAACTTAAAGGCACATCAATTTTTACGGTAAGTATAAGCGAATCCCCTGAAGTTAAAAGATATGGAAGTGTAATTGTCCATGGGTCAACATACCAGTGGAATCCACCATTAAATCCCTCATTTTCAATATCGTTAATATAAATATCTTCATCTGTAAGATTTTCAATTTTAACATTTTTTCCTTCCAACATGGCGGTTACAGTCAGGAAAATAAGCGAATCGGGAGTAACTGTAATATCAGGAGGAATAGCCCCGACAATGTATACATGCGGGTCTGGTGCCCCAATAAACGGATGTTCGGCGTTTCGTTCCGACTCATCGGCAGCATGAATATAATAAGCAATTTCACTTCCTGCCTGCTGTCCGGGAATTATTCCGGAATATGTATTACTGAATACCTGAGACATAGACACTGCAGTATAAACCCCGCCATCAACTTTATAATGAATTTTAAGAGAATCCTGATAAAGAGGTTCGTTGCTATATGGAACAAAGGTTGCAGTAATTTCATATTCATCCTGAAACGGCACTTCCCCTAATAAAGGAATATGGTAAATATAGAGCATTCCCAAATCAGCCATTCCACGTGTACGACAATGCAGGGCATCTGTATTTGCCCAGCTATTTGAAAAAATTCCAATAATTTCGTATCCGGGCATTGCTTCTTCGTAAACGGCAAGAGCTTCGTCATCCCACTCGCTTCCTGTTAGAGGTACAAATACTTTTTTGTTTAAAATTAATGAATTGGTATAAGGAGTATAGGGGTATGTTCCAGGTGTAAAAACCCTGTAAACCTGATAAAGATTTCCATAAGAACTGGTTTGTCCTGCAAAATAATCAGCAACATATTCAAAATCTTCGTAACGGTAATCAGTTTCAGGAACCTCTCCGATAAGGACTTTATCCACATCAAGATATTTGCCCCAGCAGTCAATATGTTGAATAGATGCACCTATAGGGTCGGGCAGGACATGATAAGTAGTGATGCCAAGATAATCTTCAACAAATTGATCAATATCTTCATGCGAAAGTGTTGGATTTTCATCCCAAACCAGTGTAGTTGAAGCAGCCATTCCCATTCCGTCCGTCATATAGTTGCCGCCTGTGTGAATAAGGTTCATTCCGTACAATTCAATATCTAAATATTGTGCTACGGCAATAGGGATGTCATTA
>JAUWKH010000293.1 GCA_030614305.1 Bacteroidota bacterium | reverse complement strand
TTTAACTTAGCAATACATTTGCGAATAGTTTCAAGTTGGTTTTCTTCAGGCATATAATGCAATACATCATTTAAGATAAATACATCGCTAAAGGGTAATTCATTGTCATTAATATCAGCATGAATAAAATTTAGGTTCGGAATATCCTGTGAAATTTTTCTTGCAACATCAATTTTGTAATTATCATAATCTATACCGGTTATTTGTCTTTGATTTGAAACCAAATTTAACATATGTGGTAAAAATCCGTATCCACAACCAATATCAACAATGCTTGCCTTAACAGGAATCAGCTCATTAAATAAAGTATAATTTTTTTCTAATTTTAATTTTACTTTAAGATACCATTCCAATACAGGACCTTTATAAATATATTGTTTAATTAATCTGTCTCTGTAATAATCAGGTGTTTCCTCATTAAGTTTAAGTTTTTCATATTCTTCGCGATAGAACTTTGCCATAGACTTTGCCTTTATCAAATAGGTGTCGCCAAATTTTCCATCTTCTATGTTTATTCTGTCAAATATCTTAACGGTAATACGTCCGCTGCGTAAAAAAACTTCGCCTCTTGTAAGGCAATGACCTGAGCCGTGGATTATAACAGGCAATATTTCCAGATTTAATTTATCAACGAGATAAAATGCACCTTTATGAAAACGTTTGATCTTACCTGTTTCAGACCTGCCTCCTTCAGGGAAAACCAAAATAGAATAACCGTCTTTAACTTTCTTTCTTAAAAGTCCTAAACTTTTTTCATATCCTTCAGTAACAGGGTAAAAATCAACATATCTTACAATTAGTCCATAAAATTTATTATTCCAGACCCAGTCATTGGTTAAAACAATTATTTTAGGATGTAACATCAATAGTAAAACCAGATCCAAATGCGACTGATGATTTGAAATTATAATGGCAGGTTTTCTAAATGTTGTTGAATTATAATTGATAAAAGTTTTTCTGATAGTGATATTTATATAAACGATAATTCTGCAAAACAGCATTAATAAATAATTCACAATTAGTTTTTTGTTTTTCTTTTTCAAAGGAAGGATAAAAAATACAGGCAATAATACCATTATAATTAAACATCCCAAAAAGAAAACAATAAATGTAAAAATTGATATAAATAAATTGCCGAAAGTTATAGGCACGAATCTTTTTTGTCCTTTATTCATTATTAAGAACCTGAATAATAATGGTTGAATAGTGTATGATATCAAAACAACCGATAAAATACCGATTATTGAAACCAAAGCAATAGATTTTAATGCCGGATGACTTGCAAATATCAATACTCCTATACCTGTAATGGTTGTTATTGCCGAAAGCAGAATTGAAGTTTTATATGAATTAAGATTTTTTATGCCTGTCTTGTATTCCTGGAGTAATCCGCGCATAATAAAAATGCTGTAATCTATACCCAGACCGAAAATAAGTGTAGAAATAATAATATTGAAAATATTGAATTTAATGCCGAATATTCCCATTATGCCTAATGTCCAGAGCCAGCTCAGTGTTATCGGGATAAAAGTTATCAGTCCTAATTCTATCCTGCCAAATGAAAATATCAGAATGAACAAAACTATCAATAACGACAACTTAACCAGCAAACTAAAATCTTTTCTCAGAATATCAATAAAATTAGAAAACAAATATCCTTTATCAAGTATTATCAAATCGCTTTCACAGGTAAAAGTATCATAAACTTGCTTCTTATCTTTTTTATCAACTTTTAATAGTGTAATAACAGAGGTCAATTCATCTGTTTCAGTTATATAATCGTTAAAAAACAGTTCTTTTATTTTGTCGGATATATTTTTCTCTAAGGGTTGATATTTTTTGTCAAGAAGATTGTAAAACTTTTCAAATGCATCTTCCTTAAATTTGTATTGGTTTCCTGATGTGATCAACTGCTGCTTCAGCTTTTGCTTTTTATCTTTACTCCAGTATTGGTTCCACAATTTTATTCTCTCCTGTTGTAATGAGTCGGATATTAAAAACGTGCTGACTGAAGTATATTTTTTAACAATATTTTGATTTACCAGGTTTTCAATTATTTTTTGATTTTTTTCATTATTAATTAATGCCTGATTTAAATTTTTACCTGTGCAGGCAAGGTAAACCGAGCGGAGTTTATAATTGTTTATCTTATCAAGGTTTTCTTCAGCCTGAGCCAATTTATCAGATACATAGCTCATTTTTTCCATATCAGTTTCAAAACCTACGTATTTTGAAGTAAACAGAAAAACAATTGAGAGAATTACAATAATTGAAATAAGGATATAATTTTTATCAAACCTGTATGAAGTAAATTTTTCTAAAAGAGTGTTGTTTTTAAAATCATTACCCTGTTTACTTTTATATTTCGGGATTTTTAATAAATGCGGCAAAACAATTAAAGAAAAAATAGCAGCAGTGATTACACTTAATGCAGCAAAAAGTCCTAATTCATGAAGGGTTTCGGAACTGACAAACATAAGGCACATAAATGCAGATGCAGTTGTTATGCTGCTCATAACAATCGGCAGTGAAACATCCCTAATCGTTTTTGTAACCGACCTTTTTTGTCGGAAATGAGTGAAAATATGCAAGGAATAATCAACTGAAATTCCAAGTAAAACCGCTCCAATACTTAATGCAATGAGAGATATTTCGGATTTTATTAAAAACAAAAGAGCCAAAGCAACACTCCCTCCGAATATTGCCGGAAGAAAGATAAATGCAAAAACGCTCACCCTCCTGAAGAACAGGCTGATAATAAGCATTAAAATAATTAATGCAATCGTAACTGTTAGTATTATATCTTTTTTTATTATATCGGCATTTCCTACTGAAACAGCAACAGCACCAAAATATTCAATCCCGACAGTATTA